>CAYWLT010000057.1:0-13043 GCA_964459295.1 uncultured Thermodesulfobacteriota bacterium | reverse complement strand
AGCCATAAGAACCGTCTTGTTTCATAAAGCGGTACTTCACATGGTAGGGTTCGCCGTTTTTAAGGTGCCGGTCAAGCGCAGCCATCACCCGATCATGGTCATCCGGGTGAATCACCTGTTTCCATGTTTCGATTGTTCTCGGGAAACCGCCGGGGGTATGACCCAGCAACTCGTCAATCTTTCCAAACCACGCCAGGGTTCCCTTTACAATGTCCCATTCCCAGATCAAATCGGTGGAGCATTCGGCAGCGATGCGAAATCTCTCTTCACTGCTGCGCAGGGCCTCGGTGCGTTCGATCACGCGCTGCTCCAGGGTTTCATTGGCCCGCCGCAGGGCCTCCTCCGCCTGCCTGATCTCGGTAATATCTATGCCTGCTTCCAGGATAAGCGGCGATCCGCCGGAATCGGTAAAGGGAAAATCAAAAATATCGTAGGTGCGGCCGTCCGGACCCTGCCACTGCCAGCGATGCGGGGCGCGGGTCTCAAGCACTTTATACGTTTCACACGATTCACAGGGGTCGGCTCTGCGAAACAGATACTCAAAGCAGCGCTGTCCGCGGTCCTCGCCGAAACGATTTCGGAAGAAGCGATTGGAAAAAGAGACGCGATGATCCGGCGTCAGGAGAATCACGTACACCGGCAATGTATCGAGGACATCATGCAGCCGCTGCCGTTCAGCTTCGGCCATTATTTTCGCCTCAGCGGGAGGGGGTGCCTCCTGGGTGATTTGTGCGGCTCCGATGACCGCACCCTGAGCATCCCGGAGGGGGTAGAAATTGCTCCGGCAGGTGTGGACCTCCGATTCGGCAACACCACCGGCATGCTCGGCCGTAAAATTCTCCCCGCTTAGTGCCCGAGCCCAGAAACCCTTCATCTTATCCCTGATCTCCGGGAAGGCGGCAAGCGGGTCGAGAGCACTGCTACCGGTTTTTATATCCACGCCGAAGCTTTTTTTCATGAAATCCCGGCATGACCTGTTGAAGATGATATAGCGGAAATCTGAATCTATGGCGGAGATAAGGGCACCGGTGCCTGCCATGATACTGGTGAGCAGGGCATTTGAAGCGAGGATCTCCACGGTTTGATCGGCAACCGGCGGCTGAAGCTCCGGGTTCAGCCGGGGCCGCGCCTCCTCGGAGTTCTGCTGATTGTTTATTGCGGTTTCCAGTGCCGCAATGTCTTCTTTATCCATGGTGTTCCCGGCCTGGTTTGCATTACCATACAAAGTTCATTCACCGGCATTACTCACCCAGCAGATTGGAAAGCCGCCAACCATTACCATAAGCTATCAAACTCCCTCAAGAATTTCAAGGGGGGCGGAGTCATGCCTTTACCGAATGTCCTGATAATGAGTCTGGCGAGCACGGCATGGTTGATGAAGGTTCGAATCCGGTATCGGTCGCGGCGGGGTGGGGTGATGAGAAAAGTGAAAAAGCAGGGCCATAAAGGCCCTGCCTTTTACATTGATTGACACGAGGGATAAAAGATTACCCGTGTGCTCTGTTTCAAACGCCGCATCTTTACCCCGCCGGCCGAAACATAACAGGGGAAGGCGTGGAATGTCCTTCCACCTATCTGAAGGCGCCCTTTCTCCAGAACTGCAGGCTGGAGGCAAGAAGGGCGGTGCCGATGGAGAGATCAAGCACGGCAACCGTGCACAGCCATCCGAACTTGCCGGCGGCCAGGCGCGACATCATTGCCCCCGCCGGAATGATGATGGAAAGAAATATGAACATGCCCGGCCGGAAGAATTGCCAGACCCTGGGGTTAAGCAGCGAGTGGATTCGCTTGATATTTTTCCTGCAGGCGTGATTGAAGATGAGTAGTGTTTTTATGAAACCGATGGTGATGCCGAGAACCGGCACCAGGTAAATCCAGAAAGAAACGGGATTAAGTGTGTAGGCTTGCTTGATCAGGGCGCTGGCCTTGAGAAAAAGCGCTATGCCGCCGCTATACCAGGTAAAGGCGGCAAGAGAGAGTAGGGTAAGTTTTGTGACAATCATACCTTCTCCTTTCCCGTTTGCGATTTCTGTAAAGGCGATAAATTAGTATCCCGGCCGGAGGATCAGATTATATATAAATATTTTGCGTGGGTCAATGGAAAAGTGCCGTCTTGCGCCGGGCGAGCCAAGATATCTTTTTGATTTGTCGAAACTATTACCTCGAAGAATGACATTTTCAAGCTTTAAACACATATTCAGGCCGCAAAATGATTTTTGGAGGTACCCTTAACTATATGGATTCCCCGATCAAGTCGGGGAATGACAAGAAAATGAAGAATGGGAGGTACCCTAAAGTTTTTACCTGTCAGTACCGATAGGGGGAGATATAATGCGAGAGATATGAAGATGCCGCCACAGGAAAGCGATTTTCAAAAAACAAAGGAAATTATTAAGAAAGTTCTCCTGAGCATGGGAGAGCAGCACATTCCTCCCACGCCGGAAAATTATCAGGTGTGGTACGAATACTGCGTAGGAAGCAATGCCGGTTTGGTGCACGAAATTAATGAAATCACCAAGCGCTGCCAGCCCTTTACCGACACGGTCAATGGCGCACTCTACAGTAAGTATTTCGGGAGAGAGCGGGAGGAACGGTTATCAGCCGAGATTCAGAGGAAAACCCAGAAGATTCTGAAAGACATATTGGAAGAAGTACTGAACACTAACAATGAAACAGCACAATACGGCAAAAAGCTGCAAGGCTATTCCCGGAAATTAAATGCTGCCCGGGAGATAAGAGAAATGCAGCAAATCATCAAAGATTTGCTCGAAGAAACAGGCAAAATGGAGCAGGCAAGCTCAAGTCTGCAAAAAAAACTTGAGGAGGCAACCGACGAGGCTCAGAAGCTGCGACAGAAGCTTGAGAAAAAAGAGCGCGAAGCATTGCTCGACGTGCTCACTGGCCTGCACAATCGCAAGGCCTTCGGCAGAACCCTGCAAGAGCTCCACGACGCCTATAAGGAAAAGGGAACGATATTCTCTCTCATCATGCTGGACATTGATTTCTTCAAAAAATTCAATGATACCTATGGCCATAAAATCGGGGATGAGGTGCTCCATATTGTAGGGACTACACTGAAGGAATGTATCAAGGGAAAGGACCTGGCCGCCCGTTATGGCGGAGAGGAATTTGCGGTGCTACTCCCTGCAACCACCCTCGCAAATGCCCTGACCGTTGCCGAACAAATACGGCATGAATTTGCGGGGAAAACGCTCAAACTTAAAAAGACGGGGGAGAAAATCGGCAACATCAACTGCAGCCTGGGTATATCGCAGATACAGGCTCACGATAGCACGGATACTGTTGTTGAACGCGCAGACCAGGCCCTGTACCTTGCCAAGCATTCAGGAAGAAACAACACCAAAACGGAAAGGGACCTTGCCTATATTGCAACCGCCTACAAGTGAACGGCCCGGCTACCGGCATGCAGATAACCAAAGAAAATCCCAAAACTAAAAGTGACGACAGTCCGCGCGCCGGCTCGGACCGGGCTATCTTTTTGATTTGTCAAAAACTATTATCTCAAAAAAGGTCATTTTTAAGTTTTAAATACGCATTTTCAGACCTCAAAACAAGGTTTTAATACCTTCTGTGTTTCAGATGATATCCTGATGGAACTTCTAATAATTCATCTTCTTGTCATTTCCCGACTTGATCGGGGAATCCGTATAGTCAATTTTTATGGATTCCCGATTTCGTGGGAGTCACAGCGAAAGACCATACGGCGCATTTCTAGAGGACCCTTGTAGTTCCGCCGCAAGACAATGCCGCGATCTTTGGCTGCAGCTGCCAATTGCTGTCATGCCCGGACATACAATCGCGCATCGGTGGAAAACCGTATCTCCTTCTCCGGTACGGTCGTATCCACATTGACACGCTTCATCTGGTGCGTCTTCACCGCTTTAATAATTATCGCCACAGGGCATCGCGCAGTCCTGAAGCGCGGATTGTCTGACGCGAGACCGCAGTCCTGAAAATTTCCTCCCTCCCCCAGACTTCAAGTGATGACTTTGCCCTGGTGATGGCGGTATAGACGAGCTCGCGTGTCAGCACCGGGACATCACGGTCCGGCATGAGAAAGAGCACCTTTTCAAATTCGGATCCCTGACTCTTGTGGACGGTCATGGCAAAAACCGTTTCGTGTTCGGGAAGGCGCAGGGGAGAGAATGTGCGGAGCGTGCCTTCCGGTCCCGGGAAAAAGACCTTGATGTCATCTCCATCTTCGGGGTCGGGGAGGGTAATTCCCACGTCGCCGTTGAAAAGCTTCAAGGTGTAGTCATTCCGGTTGATCAGCACGGGACGTCCTGGATACCATCGGGTTCTATGCCGTATGAGCCCTGCCTCTCTTAATATGCCTTCAACCAGCGCGTTCAGCGCATTGACTCCGTAGGGGCCCTCCCGAACAGCGCACAGCATGCGCATGCGGTTGAAGAGATCAAATTTCAGTGCATGGTTGCGTTCCTTGAAATACGGCGCAAAGCCTGAAATGACATCTTCCTTAAGCGCCGGCGGCAACATCTCCGGCCGGGGAAGTTCCCGCCATGCAATATCATCATATGATGGGTCTTTGAGCAGATCGCATGCCTTTGCGGCATCTCCCTCATTGACAGCCCTGCTTACCATGCCGATCCCGCTCGAAGGACCGAAGCGAAAACTCTTCTTGAGCTGGATGATCGAATCACACAGGCCGGGCTTATCCGGCCCATCCGCATGGTTCTCAATCTTTTCACCGAGTACACTGTGATAAAGCTCTGCAAATTGATCGGAAAGCTGGTGGTCAATTCCCGTATCGCAGATATCCCCGAGCACCGCACCTGCTTCAACCGATGCCAGTTGATCTTTATCACCGAGGAGAATCAGCCGGGCAGTTACAGGAACCGCCTGCACCAGTTTGGACATGAGCGCCAGATCCACCATGGATGCTTCATCGACCACCACCACATCCGCCTGCAGCGGGTTTTTCGCATCATACCGGAAGTAGGGAGAGTTCGGGAGGCTCTTCAGCAGGCGATGAATGGTTGATGCTTCTATAGGTATGGCTGCCTTTATATTTTCGGAGCAGTTAAGATCGTTCCGGGCTTTCTTTATGGCCTCCTGCAGCCGCGCGGCTGCCTTTCCCGTCGGTGCGACAAGCGCAATGCGCAATGTTCCGCCACTCAGTTCCAGGAGAAGGGCGAGAATCTTGGCAACGGTAAAAGTCTTGCCTGTTCCCGGACCGCCGGAGATGACGCAGAAATTTTTCATGACCGATGCGAAGACCGCCGTCTTCTGCCAGTCGATTTCGCCGGGGGAACCGGGGGGAAACAGCCTGGTAAGTCCCTCGCGTAGTCGTTTTCGGTCAATGCCATCGGGGTCATGCGCAGCCCTCTCCCTGAGGTGGTCTGCCAACTTTCTCTCATACTCCCAATACCGGTAGAGGTACAGGCGCGACCCGTCAAGGATTAAGGGGCGGTGTTCGCCGGGCTTGCCTACCGCGTCCTCCCCCTGAAGAATGTTCAGCCAGGCATTCATCTCAGGGCAGGAGGGAAAATCAGTATCATCCGTCAGCTGTTTTCCGCTCACGGAGGCGAGGTCGAGGCATATATTTCCCTCCAACCGGTGATGACTGGCCAGCGCCGCGGCAAGATAGAGCTCGTCGCTGCCGGGGTGGGAAACTTTTTTCATAAGCTCGGCCAGGTGAACATCAATCGGAGAAAGAATATTCTCTTTAAGTAAGAAATCTATTAAACCCTGGTCCATGCTGATGTTTCCTCAACATGAGAATGAATGTGGTATACCCCCTCACCCTAACCCTCTCCCCGCCGGGGGAGAGGGTTAGGGTGGGGGGGTTATGAATGATGCCTTCCGTCGACACGCTCTTCTATTTCCCCGACGTACCGATAAACTCCCGGCTCAGGGCCTCAATCAGCTCCTCGCCGGGCAGGTCACGGTAAATCCCGAATTGGTCTTCCGGGTTGGGACTCACGCCGCGCAGAAAAATGTAAAACACCCCGCCAAAATGGTCCCGGTAGCGGTACCCCGGTAGCCGTTTCTTGAGATACTGATGAAGGGCCAGCGCATACAGGTTGGACTGGAGCAGATAGAAGCGCTCCTCCATCTCCTGTGCCATTCTTTCGCGCGTGTAGTCTTCCACCCGATTGCCAAGATGATTGGATTTCCAGTCGATGAGGTAAAACCGCTCCTTGAATCGGAAGACCAGGTCGATGAATCCTTTCAGGAAGCCCCGCACCGGTGAAAAGGCGAGTTTTCCAATGTGCTCGGGGAATTGATCGGAACAATTGTTGATACCATGTGCGGCAAACACCGCGCTCAGCATATCCGGTGTTGTCGGCTGCAAGGGAAAATAAAACTCAAACTCGCTCAACCTGTCTGCCATTCCCACGCGGGAAAGGGTGAGACCATCTGCCGGTCCGAGCAGTGCGTTCACCACCCGGGTGATCATGCCGGTTATGGTTTCCTCCCACTTCTTCTCAAAGCCATGTTCCTGCAGTTTTTCGGCAACGATCGTGCCGGATTCATCAGTGTTGGTAAAATCCAGGACCTCAAAAATATCATGCAGGAAGCTCCCGGCCCGAGCCCCTTTGGGAAAGGCGAATATGGATGAAGCATCCGTATCCGGCTCAGGTTCATCCTGCACTGCAACCTGGTCGTGATCCGGGATGTCCATTGCCGCGGGGGCAGGGAAGGCCGGCCGGTCCCCGGTCTTTGCGGTAAGACCGGAAAAACTGGCTATCTTCCAATCGCGGCTGATGGTGCCGGAAAAGTTACGGCAGGATAATGCTTTACTATCCCTGTCAGCAGTGGGAACTTCCTCCCCCACATCTCCGGGCATGTCTGATAGAATGATGGCGCCCTTTGAGGTTCGGGCAAGGCTTTCCAAATCATGGCGGATGGCTTGACCATCCATTGCGGTGAAATGATCGTCTGTGGCTTCGACCGGACTCTCCGCCGCCCCCGCGGGCGGGTGGAGGATGTAGGCCAGGGAGGAGGTCTGCGCGTCCTTGAATTTTCCCCAGACGAGATAGCAGCGGTTTCTGGCCCTGGTAAGGGAAACGTAGAGAAGGCGCAGGTTCTCGGAAAGCGCCTCCTTTTCCGCCAGCGGACGGTCGGCGCTTCCTTCCGGGTCGATGACCAGCTTGAGCCTCGCGTCGTCCTTTTCGTCGTGAAAGGAAAACACCTCACTGGCCTTTATTCGTGACCCGCCCCAGTTAAAAGGGCAGAAGACAATAGGATATTCCAGCCCCTTGCTCTTATGGATGGTCACGATTTTAACCGCGTTGGCGTCGCTTTCCAGCCGGAGCTGGTGCTCGTCCCGCCGCGGCGAGTCGAGGTTGCGCTGGCAGGCCAGCCATTTCAGGAGGCCGGCCATGCCCATCTTTTCTTCAGTGGCCGCTTGATGAAGCACCTCGGACAGATGGAGCACGTTGGTGAGCCTTCGCTCGCCGTTGGGAAGGGAAAGGAGCCGGGAGCGCACATTTTCCCTGAGCAGGAATGATCGGAACATGCGGATGAAGCCGAGGCCGTTCCACATGTCGTAATATTCATGAAACCGGTTGAGGACGGCTTCCCACCCCGCTTCATCGCGCTGAAGCCGCTCGATCTCTTCACCGCTCATCCCCATCATGTCTGTCGCCAGTGCCCCCCGGATGGGGCCCTCGCGCTTCGGGTTGATGATTCCCTCCAGCACCCGGTTCATCTCCGCCGCTTCGTCGGTGTCAAAAAGATTACCGGTGCTGTAGAGCACACTGGGTATTTTTAATTTGGAAAGCGCCTCTTGCATGAGCTGCGCTTCCCTGTTTTTCCGGGTGAGCACGGCTATGTCTGCCTCGCGGAGTGCATGGCCGCCTATGCGCGCCTTGCCGTTCCTGCCCAAATGAATAAGGCGTGCTATTTCCCCGGCAACCGCTTCGGGGATGCGTTTGTTGACAAATCCTTTCTTCATGAAACCGTGAGCATCGGTTGCTTCGGCTTCAACCAACCAGAGATGGAACGGCGGCTCGGAGGCATCTTCAATCGTCAATTTTTTATGCTCATTTCCTTTGCCCGGAATCGCGCTCTTAAAAGGAATGTGCCGGTACAGAAACGGATTGGTCTTGTTTGAAAAGATGGTGTTGACCGCCTGGATCAGACCGGGTTCAGATCGCCAGTTGCTGGTCAGAGTGTAACGGCAGTTCACCTGTCCGGCTGCCTTCATGTAGGCGAAGAGGTCAGCGCCGCGGAAACTGTAAATTGCCTGCTTGGGATCTCCGATGAGGAACAGGATGGAGTCATCCTTTCCGAATACAGTCCTGAAAATGGCGTATTGAACCGGGTCGGTATCCTGGAATTCATCGATCAGCGCCGCCTTGTAGCGTCTCCTGAGCGCCTCCGCAAGCGCAGCGCCGCCGCTTTCGTTGAGCGATTGGCGCAACCGGGTCAGGAGGTCATCGAAGAACTGGATGTTTCTCCGCTGCTTCCGCGCCGGCAGCTCGCGCTGAACGCACCTGAATATCTCCCCCTTGAGATACAGGAGATGGCGGTCCATCGCAGCCTTAAGCGCCGCCTCTGCCTTCTGCAGCTCCTCACAGAGGTCATACAAGGGATGCCGGGGCGGCGCATTCCCTTTTTTTGTCTTCTTTTCCAGTTCAGCGGCGGTAAATTTTTCGAACTTGACAGGCAAGGGAACGGACGGGAGCGCCCCGTCCACATAGGCATCCATCATCTCCATGTATGCCGGCAGATTTTTGGCGTAGTCGGCATACAGCCCCGGATGCTTGAGTTGTGCCTCAACCTCCTCTCTTCCGGTCAGCCAGGCGGCCTGCAGCCTTTCATATACCGCCCGAAACGGCGTAACATCAATCTCTGTCGCACCGGAGACGTCGGGGATGATGGTAACGTCGAGGTGGGTCCTCCCCTTATTGATCAGTTCCAGGAAAAAGTCCGGCCCGAACTTTTTGCTCCGGGCATAACTCACGAACTCCGCCGGCGCGGTGTAGAAATGGCGGCGCCAGAAATCGCGGGCGATTTCCTCACATATGCCGGCCGTCTGTTCGGGTTCCAGCTTGGTGTCGAAGAGGCTCCCGCTCTCAAAGGCGCTTTCATGGAGGGTGCGCTGGCAGAATCCGTGAATGGTAAATATGGATGCCTCGTCAAAGTCGTGCAGCGCAGCGCGCAGCAGGCGTATGGCATCCATCGCGTCTCCGGTTTTCTGAACCAGCCCTTGTATGAACGGGTCGTCACTGTCGCCCCGGGAATAGGCGTCGAGCGCTTCCCGCATCTTTTTCCTGATCCGGTCGCGCAGCTCCTCGGTAGCGGCGACGGTGTAGGTCACCACCAGGATATCTTTCACCGTGAGCCGCGTTTCGAGGATGAGGCGCAGGAACAGGCAGGTGATGGTATAGGTCTTGCCGGTTCCGGCGCCGGCCTCGATGAGGTTGGTTCCGCTCAGCGGGCTTTCAAGCAGCTTCAGTTCTGGCAGCGCTTCGGTACGGCCGGGCATTATCTGATCCTGACCTCGCAGTCCATAAGGGGCTGGAAAATTTCTTTTGCCAGCACTTCGAAGGTGTCATCCAGGGGATCGGTGTGCTTGAAACAAAGCCGGAAATAAGGGTCCCTGGATTCAGGCATTCCGCCGAAATCACTTCCTTCCCATTCTTTCCTCGCCGCATTCAACGCCTCATTGGGATCCTTCATCTTCCGGTACAATGCCTCGGCGTAGGCAAAGGACGACCGGGGGAAAAAATGGATGGGCTCGGTCAGCCCACGACGGTAGATGCGGAGCAAGGCTTTGAGCACGCTGCCGCTGTCGCTGACCGGATCATATCTATAGTCTGCATCCTTGCAGGCAAGGATGGACTGCAAGGGATAGCTCTTTGCATGAAGGCTGTTCACCACGAGGTGATGAACCCAGATTTTCAGGCGGTCTTTCGGTTTCACGTCCGCGTAACGGAACTGCAGCAGTCCGTTGCCGTAGAGGTCTTCAATGCGTCCGGTCAGCCGGAGCCCCTCAATGCGCAGATCGGCTTCGAGGGGGTCAAGCGGGTTTCCGGTTCGGTGAGCGGCGAGGCGTTTCACAAATGCTTCGACGCCGCGGCAGGTCTCCCGGAAATAGAGTTCTCCGGGAACCCCGTGGGGAAGTTGCCCGGATGCCCTGATGGCCGGGAAAGAATCCTTGAGCCTGCCTTGGTGAAACATCCTTTCCACCAGGTCCTGTTCGAGCCCGTATTTTTCCAGGCCTTGCACCTCGAAGGGTTCCGTCTCATCAAACAGCGCATCATCTTCTTCCAGGTGGATGCCCAGCCTTCCATTGAGCAGGAAGCGGGCCGGGTGGGTGAGAAAGCGGCAGAGCTGATTCACGTCGGCGGTCATCCACTCCCCGGACGGCTCCGGCAGCGCCTGCGCGATAAAGGGCTTTTCTTCCTTGTTTCCATCCCGCAACTGCCGCGCTGCCTCACAATTTTCAGTGGAGTAGCTGATGGAATGCTCTTGTCCCCCGAAGTACTTCGGATTGAAGGCCTGCAGATGGTGTTTGGTAACGATATGCTCCAGGATGCTTTTTCCGGGCGCCGCCAGGGTGAATCCCTCTGCGATGTAATCGAGCAGTTCACTTACCAGGACCGAGGGAGGACGGATGCTGTTGTCCTGGATGCTCTGCCCCACATAGCTGATGTGAAGTTTTTCCCGCACCGAAAGAAGGGCTTCGAGAAAGAGGTAGCGATCGTCCTTGCGCCGCGACCTGTCCCCCGGCTTCGGGTTCCTTGAGATGAGATCAAACCCCAGGGGCTTGGACTGGCGCGGATATGCGTTGTCGTCCATTCCCAATAGGCAGATCACCCGGAATGGAATGCTTCTCATGGGAAGCATGGCGCAGAAGGTCACGGCGCCGGTAAGGAAACCGTGTCCGAACCCTTCCTGTTCCAGCAGTGACGAGAGATGCGACTTGATTACCCCTAAGGATATTTTGTCTTCAAACCCTGAAAGGGCCTGCCTCTTTCCGAGATCATGCAGAACCCGCCGGATGAAGGTCATGTCCCGTTCGGTTTCATCATCCGCCTGGAAGAAGTGGTCAAGCGCTCCTGCGAGAAAATCCCCCCATTCCCGGAGACTTTTGTGCGTGCCCAGTGCCCCGGCAAGCATGAACAGGCGTTCGCAAAAATCCATGAAATTGCCCAGGACCGCGGCATCGCCTCCCTCGATGCTGTCGTAGGGAAGGATTGCCTTGAAGATGGTCTCTCCCCGCCCGGGCATGGCATAGCCGAGCAGCATTCTTTCAAGTCCTGCCCTCCAGGTGTTTTCGGTGAACGGGGGAAGTTCCAACCCCTGTTTCCCTGCCCCGTCAATGCCCCAGCAGATGCGGGTTTCACGCACCCATTGATAGATCAAATCAAGATCACGCTCAGATAAGGAAAATCGCCTTATAAGCGAAGGGGAATCGAGCAGGGCCATGACCTGGGAGGCGCTGAAACGGCTCCCGTGAAATTCGAGGAGAGACAGGAAGGTGTCGGCCAGCTGACTCTCCTGGCGAACGCCCCGGTCGGCAATGCTGAAGGGAATGAAACGGGCATCATCGGCCGGGACCGAGAATACCGCCTGGATAAACGGGGCATACGTTCCGATGCCGGGGGTCATGATGAGAATGTCCTTGGGGAGCAGGGTAGGGTCAGATTCAAACATGGCGAGGAGCCGGTCCTGCAGGACCTCAACTTCCCTCATGGGGCTGTGACAGGAGTGGATACGGATTGAATCATCATCGTCGGCAAGAAGTCGTTTCTCGTTGTCAACCGTGGACAGGTCCTGCAGGTTGAGAATATCATTTTGGATAAGAGAGATTAAACGTTCTCCCGCCGGCTCTTCAAAATGGTCATGCTGCTCAACTTCACAAGTCTCAATCAGCTCGAAGAAATCCCGCCCCAGCATGCCCATGGAGGTGAGCAGGGGGTTGCCCGGTTCCAGATGCAGATCCTCTTCCCCGACCTTCTTCATCCGCTTCCGCTCCCGCTCCTGTATCCCCCGCTTTTCATGACGGGTGAGCAGGTCGCCCCAGTACTCTTTGCAGGGATTCATCAGAAAAAGATGTACCTGGATGAGCTGTGCAACGGCGGCGAGGATCTCCATATGATAGGGAGGGAGCGCGGAGATGCCGAAGACCGAAATCCGTTCGGGGAAGGTGTTCAGTTGTACACCCGGCCTTTTGATTCTTTCAAACAGTATATCTTTGAGAGCGGCGCGGTGATTGCCTGTGCACCCTTTTCCTATCTCACGCCAGAGGGTTGCCTGCCATTGCGCATCTCGGCCCCTGTCCCAGTCGAGCATCATCGCCGGCCTGAACAGAAGATACTGATCATAGAGTTCGGCAATCCGCTGAGAGAGCTGGAAGAGCTTCAGCTCAGACGACTCCCCGGAGAGATAGCTGTGCAGGCTTTCAAATCCCTTTGCGTTAACAAGGCGCGGCAGTGCGTCCATGATCTTCCAGGTCATGATCTCCGGGGAGAAGGGGGAGGATGCTTCCAGGTCAGGGATGAACTCGCGGAACACGCGGTGGGCAAAGTGGTTGGGAAAGGGAAATTGGCAGTTGGCGCAGATGCCATGGCGCTGAGCCAGCTCCATGGACACCCACCGCTCCATTCCCTTGCTCTGGACGAGGATCATCTCCGGCTGCAAGGGTGAGGCGAGGGGAGTGCTTACAACCTCGGCCAGCTTCTCAGCAAGAATTTCCAGGCGGTTGCTGGTATGAAGGATGAGGCCGGGCATCATTCGCCCTCTGATGGACTAATGTTGCGGCCAGCTGGCGTTCCACATACGGCATATGTAATGGTACATGAAAGTATTTGAGAACCTGCGGTATTTCCAAACATAACGAATGAATAACGAGGTTAGATGGCTAATTTTTATATTTTTGACTTGAATTGTTTGAATAGCTTAGAGGAGCTTGTGGTAAGTGGTTCCATTGGTTCCGGATTGATGTCGAGTGCATAGGCATGACTGAAGAAATGTCTGAAGGCAAGAAAACGTTTCAGTTCATCAGCAAGCGATTTAGTGATGATATTTTTCTGAACGGCTTCAAG
>CAYWLT010000056.1:7557-13100 GCA_964459295.1 uncultured Thermodesulfobacteriota bacterium | reverse complement strand
TTTCGCGGGAATGACAGAAAGAGGTTGTATGGTGAATTTTTAGAGGTACCCTCAAAGGAGAAAAGAAATGAGGAAGGCAATTTTTTCGCTGGCTATTGTGTCATTGATGCTGATGGCGGTATTTCAGGGAAATGTGCACTCGGCCGAGATTATATGTCCGGATATCGCAGATCTTTATATTGACGAATGGAAGCCCGATGAAAACCTTAACTATGAAGACCTGGTCAAAGTGGCAACCAACACAAACCGGCACCATGGCATCGCCCGGGCCCTTTTATTATTTGCCTTTCCGGAAGATCTTCGGGCGTTTGATATAAAAGGCGCGAAAATATATCTATCGGCCTGCTCTGCGTGCGGAGGCGGCAAGGGCGGTCAGGTGGCTTTTTACGCGCTCAATCAACCTTTTGATGAAGATGCGGATACCTGGAACAGCCTCGGGGGCGGGAACTGGGATGATTCGGTTTTTTCCCGGGCAACCCTGCCCGCAGGCCGGCAGTGGAATGACGCGGTGGAAGGAGAACCGCCCGCCGATGCGGTTGGATTTGATGTGACCGAGCTGCTCCGGAGAAGGCTTGATAAGGTAAAGAAATACGGCATGCTGTTGAGGTTTTATGACGAGCATCAAAAACCCTATACCCACCAGGCCATCGCTTCCCGGGAATCGGACAATCCGCTGGACTTTGCCCCGTTTATAAAAATTACCACGCGTGACAACGAGCCCTGCCCGGCGGAGATTATTTTTGCCGGGCGCGCCGAGGCGATAGCCTCGCTCAGGCAATTTCGCGATCAGGTGCTTGCAAAATCCCCGGCGGGAAGGTATATAATCGCTTTGTACTATCGCTCTGCGCCATTTCTATCATCCGCACTCACGGATAACCCATCTCTCAAAGCGGGAGCACGCATGGCGGCTGACGCACTCATACCCCGAATGATCAGGCTTTTTTAAGGCCTGCCGTGAGTTACCTGCTGGATGGCATCACAACCGCGCTGCGCCTGATTGTTAACCTGGATACCGAGGTCACGCGCTGCACAATGGTTTCGCTGCGGGTGTCGGCGATCGCCATACTGCTGGCATCCCTGGTTGGCCTGCCCTGTAGCTTCCTCATCGGGCTCTATGATTTTAAGGGGAAAAAGGCGCTGATCACCCTGTTTAACACCATGATGGCCATACCCACGGTGGTGATCGGCCTTTTTGTCTTTACCTTTGTTTCCCGCCAGGGACCCCTCGGCGTCCTGGGGTTGCTCTTTACACCCTCTGCCATGGTTATCGGGCAGTTTCTTCTGGCCACGCCGATTATCATCGCCCTTTCATTTGCCGCCATCCAGGGCATCGACCCGCGGATTAAAATGACCGCGATCACCCTCGGCGCCCGTTCCCACCAGGTGGTAATTACCCTCTTGCTGGAGGCCCGCTTTGCGATAATCGCCGCGGTTATCGCTGGCTTCGGGAGAGTCATCGGTGAGGTCGGCTCTGCGATGATGCTGGGGGGAAACATCAGGGGGTATACCCGGACCATCAGCACGACCATTGCCCTGGAAACCAGCAAGGGCGAGTTCAGCCTGGGCATTGCCCTGGGCATGATTCTGCTCACCGTGGCGCTTTCGGTAAATATTGCCTTGCGCTATCTGCAGCAAAAATCACAATAGGTTAACCGCCCATGTCACGACACGCCCAGCCGCTGCTTGAGGTCAAGGACCTGGTTCACTGCTATAACTCCATCCGGGTGCTGGATGTGCCCCATCTTTCATTTCAGCGGGGTAAAATATACGCGGTGCTGGGACCGAATGGATCCGGGAAGACCACTCTGCTCAATATCCTGGGATTGTTGTTAAAGCCGACATCGGGCACCGTGTTATATGAGAGTAGGGATCTTTTCAGCCGTCCGGCATTAATCAAGGACATCCGCGCGCGCATGACCACGGTGCTGCAGAAC
Source organism: uncultured Thermodesulfobacteriota bacterium (assembly GCA_964459295.1). Lineage (GTDB taxonomy): Bacteria > Desulfobacterota > WTBG01 > WTBG01 > WTBG01 > CAZWCD01. The sequence continues at coordinate 11,166 of CAYWLT010000056.1, read as the reverse complement.
CCCATCCTGTTTGATATGAGCGTGGAGGAGAACGTTGCCTATGGCTTGAGAATACGGGGCACGCCCAAGGAAAAGCGGAAACGGATGGTCGAGCAGTGCCTGGGTATGGTCAAGCTTGACGGATTTCAGGGCAGAAGGGCGCGGGAGCTGTCCGGGGGAGAGACGCAGAGGGTGGCAATCGCCAGGGCTTTGGCGGTCAAGCCGCAGGTGCTCTTGCTTGACGAGTACACCGCCAACGTGGATGAAAAAAGTATCGCGGTTCTGGATGAAGTCATAGCTAAAGTCAGGCAAAATAGCGAGACCACCATTTTTCTGGTGACGCATGATATGCGGCAGGCATACAAGCTGGCCGACGAGGTGATCAACCTCTTCGCGGGCAAGGTGGTGCGATCATCCATGGAAAATCTTTTCAAAGGAACCATAAAAAGAATAAACAATCGTTCATTCTTTGACACCGGCAGGATTACCATGGAGGTGATTTCCGAAAAACAGGGGGAGGCGCATGCCGCGGTCAACCCCCGCGACATCGTTGTTGCGCATCAGCCGTTAAGCACAAGCGCCAGAAACTGCTTTCCGGGGATCATCACCGAGGTTGTCAATGAAGACGCCGCGGTCCGGCTCAGCGTCACGGCCGGCGAGCCGTTCAAGGTGCAGACGACCAGATCTTCATTTCAGGAGATGAGGCTGGATGTGGGAACCAAGGTCTATATTATCTTCAAAAGCACGGCGATCGAGGTGTTATAGATGTTGTGCGGCAGAGGCCGCTTGAAACGCGAGGTTTCGGTGTCGTCAACATCCCTGTCGCGGGAGAAGAGACCATTGCCGGGGCTTGCCGACGCGTCGGGATTATTAAGCGAATTCCTCCCGAAGTCAATTTTGAATACCGCTTCATCCCTGCCGTCCACGTCCTGATCACAATCGGCAAGCGCAGTTTTTATCTATGGTTGACTTTACCGGATCCGTATTCTGTGATATAAAATAAAACACCCGAACACCATGTTCATGAGGAGGTTTGACCATGAAGATGCTACTATCGATAGCAGCGGCAATTATCATTGCGGTCGGCGGCATGGCTTATGCGGAACAATTCAATGTCGATTTAAACCTGAAAAAACCTGAAGCAATCGCCAACCAGGCTGAAGCGGACCAATGGTTTAACAAAGGCAATACGGCGTATCAGGAGAATAATTATGATGAAGCCGTTACCTGCTATAAAAAGGCGGTTGCGCTGGACCCTGCTTTTGCCAGCGCTTTCTACAATCTTGGCATTATTTACGATGCCAGGGGAATGGCCGATGAAGCGATTTCGGCCTATAAACAGGTGCTCGCCATCAAGCCCGATTATCATACCGCAAGCACAAATCTTGCCTCGGCCTATACGCGCAAAGGCATGATCGATGATGCAATCGCTGAATTGAAAAAGGCGCTAGACCGCAATGATCAGTTGCCTCACGCGCACTTTCTACTGGCTGAATGTTATGTCAAAAAAGACAGGACGCCGCAGGCAGCCGATCACTACTATAAGGCGGGCATGCTTTTTACGGCAGGCAAAGACAAGGCGTGGGCGGAACGGTCCTATGCCGGTTTGAAAAAAACCGATAATCTCAAATTGCAGAAGGAACTTTTGCAAAAGATGAATGCGGAGTTGCAGTAATCCGCCGGTCGTAGCGTAATCACCGTGCGACCGGTTCGCCCTCCCCGCGGGAATGCGCACAGACTTGCCGGCGGCGCGCCGGCCCGACGACCGGGGCGCCGCCGCCACCCGCTGGCATGCCGCGGTTCGAAAGCATGGTTACCTGGACCACAGATTATTTTCTATCAGCGGCAGTATGCGTTCGATGATTGCAGCCACCTCCCGCTTATACTGTTCATCCTGCTCAACCGCCCTGGCGATTGACGGACTCCACTCGTAGTACAGCCTGATCAGGTTTTGACCTTCCGGAGTTTTGCTCATCACTTCATCGCGGAAAGTTCTCAGGATGGCGAGCTTGGCCTGGTCGTTATCCAGTGCGGCCTCGGCGGCGCAGGGCCCGGGAGGTCCGGTAAAACATTTTCCGGTTCTCAGGCCGGCGCCGCAGTACGGATAAGCGGAGGGACAACACCACCCGTTATAACAATCGATGGGGTAATCGACCGGGCAGCCGAAGCTGACGGTGGTCGTGGTTATCCCGGGTGAGGGACAGTACTCCTGGTAGGTATAGCAGTAGCCGTCGTCGCAGCAGACCGGGTAAAAGTACGGGCAGCAGTTGCCGTTGCCGCAATCGACCGTAAAATCCGGGTATCCCGGAGGCGGGCAGCTTCCTCCTGCGGTGGTGGTAGTGGAAGAAAACGCGGTGGTGGTGACCGGACTGATGGTGGTGGTGATTACTGCCCCGCTGTAACTTAAATCCACCGCATCGGCGCCAAAAAGGGTCAGGGCGTCCGCGGAAGTTACATAAGAAACCCTGAAAAAGCCGCCATCGCCCGCGCCCGGCGTAAAAGGTGTAAAATAAGCGGTTTCGCCCCAGTCGGTACCCCAGCTGTTTTTAACAATCCAGCACTGCTGGCTGTCATCGTAACCGATGATATACACCAGGTGTCCGCCTCCCTTTTCATCCGTTTTCGGCACCGGTTCGTAAATGCCGCCGGCGTAGTAGGCGAAATCCTGGTATGCCAGCATCCCGCACGGTACCGGTTTGTTGACCAGCACCGCCTTGATATAATCGGGATACGGTATATAGCCGACTTCACCGGCGATAAAAGAATAGTCTGACAGGCGGTATGATCGTGCCGCTGCATCGGCACACGCGTTGGAGCACGGAGGCTCGGTCCCCGTCTGCTGGGTTGCGGCGTAGGGGAAACATGCCTCATCGGGAACGCCGGTGTTTACGAGAAAATCGGCTACCTGTTTTGTGTAATTACCATAGCACCCGCCATATTCATAACCGCCTTGCGTGCCGCGGGGACCGCAGGAAACGATGTACTGCTCGGCAAGATCGATGGAAAGCGCGGGGTTGCCTTGCGACAATTTAACGAGGGTTTCAAGCGTTCCCGAGGTCGCGAAGGAGTAACAGCTCCCGCAACTGCGCTGGTTTTTGATGGGGCTTATCCAGTTGCCTCCGTTATGGTTCCGCCAGTCCAATGCGGCGGGGGAGGCTGATGGAGCAAGCAAGCTCATGTTCCGGTCCATCATTTGAACATTTTCAGGAAGCCGGTAGGTGAGCAGAGATTGAAACTCCTCGGGAGATAGGTTTGAAACCGAGGTCTTTCCCGCAGTCCAGTGATGCCCGCGGGCATGTATTGCTTTTTGTAAATTCTCGATGTGCCACCCGCCTGCGTAAACGGATGGTATCCACAGGCAATGTAATACTGCAGACATTATCACTATCATTCTCGGCGCGCACACTTTTCTGTTCATGGCCTGCCCCCATTGCTTGATATGGTTTACTGCAATCTTCCCCCTCGAAGAGTGAACCCGGCCACCCCAGGCGGTTGCCTTCGCCCCTCCCGGAAGGTCATTGAGTGTGGATGCCCCCGGGCGGCCTGCCGCACGGCAATCCGCGGTTTTCCCCATATTTTCCAAATCCGAATCGCTTATCCCGATGTTCCGGTCGGGATGGCATGTCCGGG
>CAYWLT010000056.1:0-7457 GCA_964459295.1 uncultured Thermodesulfobacteriota bacterium | reverse complement strand
TTTTCCAAATCCGAATCGCTTATCCCGATGTTCCGGTCGGGATGGCATGTCCGGGCGGGGTTGCCTGTTCAGATGTCGCCCTTTGGTGCGGATTTGGCTAGTAGATGCTCTATCGGCACGGTCCGTGCTTTTGTTCATATAATTATCCCTACCCCCCGGACGAGGGGCGATGGATATTGCGGCTCGTAACTTTTGCCGTATCGGAACCGGCCGGGGGGTAGGGCATATTAATAATCGCGGCAGGCCCCCCGGCGCGCCGGATCATTACGGATGCGCCGGGCATGGCTTTGGTAGGCCTTATTCAACCTGGTCGCATCAATTTTTTCTATGGCCTGCAGCACAGCCTCGGCGAAGGATTCCAGGGTGAAGCGCCGGCCCGAATAATAAGAGGTCTGCCAGGGGTAAAGAACCGATGCGCGGCGGTTGGCCTGGAGCGGTATGGGAAGAAGCGCCAGGGGCGAGGGGAATGACACCCAGGCAATCAGCCGGTTGCGGAAGATCATGGTCTGTTCAAGCGGCAGATCGGGGAATGACAGCTGCATGGCGCAGTCATACTGCATGATGATGGGCAGGGGAAGAATGAGGCCGAATACGCCCCAGCTGACGGCGGTGAGAAGCCACGATTGGGTGCTTGACTCCCGGAACTTGGTGACGGTGAAACGCACATCAATGCGCAGGGCATCAGGCGCGTCGGAAAAGACGGCGGGACACTTCGCGGCAACCATGTCCCGAAGTTGCTGCGGAAAGCGTTCGGTGGGGGCCGCGTCGGCAACGTGTTCAGCCCAGTAGTCGTCGTCGGTAAATCCGGTCGCAAAGAAAAGGTGCGGGGGGATATCATCGACCCGGTCGATGCGGAATTGCGCCGGCAGGTCGGCCAAGCAATGCGCAGCGGGTTGGAGAGTGGATGAATAGTTTTTCGAAGCGCATCCGCTGGCCGAGAAAAAGAGCGCAAGGGTGATGATGATCGGCGTAATCAAAGATCGGGGCATTGCCCGGCCCTGCTAAAATGTTTTAGTGTATGACAGGTTGGTGATGATACCCTCGGTCCGGTCCCTGGCGCCGAATTCGAACTGCGTGCGAAGTTGAAACTTCATTTTGAGAAACGGCACGAAAATATCGATCTCCGGTCCAATTCCAAACACCCGGTCATGGATGTTTTTATCGTAATAAACGTCCCGGCCCCGGTCATCGGTTATCTGCCAGTGCCCGTAGCCGCACAAGCCGACCTCCCAGAGCCTGCCGAGGGACTTGCTGATTGACACGTCCAGCGCCACATCGTCGCCCGGCCTGATATCTTCATCGCGCTTTTTGCTGTGCAGCTCATAGCGCATCAGCCCCGATACTGCCCAGGTTTTCCCGTGGTCCAGATGGAACGTCGGCCCCAGGCTGACCAGCAGGGTCCAGAAATCCTTGCCCGGCAGTGCCGGCCGTCGGGCGCTGTGGTTGCCGGTAGGCATAAATACCGCGAGGCTGAACATGGCATCCCATCTTGTTTTGTGCCAGTCGAGGCAGAAAGGTTCGAAGCCGATGTCACCGAGCGCCCATGTTCGGTCACGCAGGTTGTACTTTCGCATGTGAACATCGGCGAAAGTGAGCGGGATGAGGAGCGTGGTTATATAATCGCCCCCGAGTATTTTCCAATTGGTGACCCATATAGGTCGATGCACCATGATAAAATCCTGGATGTCGGGCTTCACCCGCGGCGCGGTGCGATGGGCTTTTAAGGTGTCGGAATAATAGAAGATGTTGTAAATCTTATAATAAAATCCGGGAGGCGGCGCGGTGGCGAGCTTTATGCCCTCAATGCCGGGCATATAATGGCCCGATTCAGCGGCAGGGGCCGTCGATGGAGCAAGGACCTGTGCCCAAAAACAAAATAAACCTGCAATAATTATGCGTAGCGGCTTCATCACGGTTTGTTACAAGCGGCGACAGGAGTTCGCGGGATTGCTATACCACTGGCTTTTCCGTGCCCGGTTCCGGATGTAATCGAATTATCGTGACTTTTGTATTAAAATATTTGGACCGAAAAGCAAGGCCGGATTGTCATAAAAACAGCGGAACCGATGTCGGATAATGCCGTTGCTCGCAAGTCAAGCTGAACAAAAAAGGGCTACAAGTTATTGAGACCACTTGTAACCCCCCTGTTTGATGTGGTGAGCCGCGCGGGGATCGAACCCACGACCTACGGATTAAAAGTCCGTTGCTCTACCTACTGAGCTAGCGGCTCCCGGTGCGACGCTGAGTGGTGCGGCAAATCCGCAAAAAGAAGTGCACCCCTTATAGCCTCTTTATCCATCTTTGTCAACAAAATGCGGCCGCGCCTTTAAGATGATGAAGGGATGCCCTTGCTTTTCCCGGTCCAGCAGTAAGTGCACACCTTTTCCTGCGGCAGGCCGATGGACTTGATCATTTTGGGCAATTGTTGGTAGCGCAGCGAAGTCACGCCGATCTTTTTCCCGATCAACTGCACCATGGCGTCGTATTCCCCGGATGATTCATCGGCATAGGTTTCAAGCGGTTGCTTCGGGCCGTCTCCCTCCAGATCGACGATCGCCTTGCGCGCGGCCAGGTCAAGCTCGGATCGAAAGCGGGAAAAGTTGAGAAACTTGCAGCCGAAGATGAGGGGAGGGCAGGCGGGGCGCAGGTGGATTTCTTTCGCGCCGTATTCGTACAGGCGCCCCAGGGTGACCCGGAGCTGGGTTCCGCGGACGATGGAATCATCACAGAAGAGCAGGCGCTTGCCCTCAGTCAGTTCGCGGATGGGAATTAATTTCATCCGGGCAATCAGGTCACGGGAGTACTGCTGCTGGGGCATGAAGCTTCGCGGCCAGGTGGGCGTGTATTTGACAAAGGGGCGGGAATACCGCAATCGCGACTTTGCGGCGAAACCGAGGGCATGGGCAATGCCCGAGTCGGGGATGCCGGACACCGAGTCAACCTCGGTCGTTTCATCTTCAGCCAGGGCGGCGCCGCAGCGATAGCGGGTGGCCTCCACGTTGATGCCCTCGTAGCTGGAAGCCGGGTAGCCGTAATAAATCCACAGGAAGCAGCAGATGTGCAGGTCATCGGTGGGAGGATTTTTCTGCCCAATGCCGTCAGGGGTAAGCAGCACCGTTTCGCCCGGACCCAGGTCCCGTACCACGGAATACCCGAGATTGGGAAGGGCGGCTGTTTCCATGGTGACGGCAAATCCGTCGGCGTCGCTGCCGATGACCACCGGGGTCCGGCCATAACGGTCGCGCGCGGCATAAATGCCCTTTTCGGTGAGCAGCAGCAGCGAGCAGGATCCCTCGATCTGCTCCTGCGCGTTCTTAATGCCCTGCTCAAAACTTTCCTCCTGGTCGATGAGGGTTGCGATCAGTTCGGTGGGATTGATCTCATTGCCGCTCATCTCCGAGAAATGTATGCCCCGCTTGCGGAAGGCCTGCTGGGCGAGGGCGGCGGCGTTTTTCACCACGCCCACTGTCACCAATGCATAGCGCCCGAGATGCGAGCCGATGATCAGCGGCTGGTCTTCATAATCGCTGATGACCCCGATTCCGCTCCTGCCGTGCATGGTGGTTATGTCATATTCGAACTTGCTTCGGAAGGGCGAGTTGCTGATGTCATGAATGAATCTGGTGAACCGGCCGTCTTGGAGGGTGGACAGGCCTCCACGACGGGTGCCGAGATGCGAATGATAGTCGGTACCATAAAAAAGAGATGAAACGCAATCCTGCCTTGAGACAACGCCGAAGAATCCGCCCACCGCTGCTCCTTTGTCGGACAAGGGTTGCCGGTTAACGAAAATCTGCGTGATAGCCCTGGAGGGATTTTACCTCTACCGGGCTGTTTTTGCATGCCGCGATGCCCTTGGCGGCAGCCAGGGCCGCGGCTAGCGTGGTGACATAGGGGACCTTGTACCGGATGGCCGCCTTGCGAATATAGGAATCGTCCACCTTGCTGGCCTTGCCGCGCGGGGTGTTGATGACGATCTGGATGTCCCCGTTTTTAATCAGGTCGGCGATGTGGGGGCGGCTCTCGTGCATCTTGTTGGCCGGCTGGGAGGGAATGGCGTGGCGGGCCAGCGCCTCCCGCGTGCCGCCGGTGGCCAAGATCGAGAATCCGAGACTCTGGAAACGCCGCGCCACATCAATGGCCGCTACCTTATCCTTGTCGGCAACCGTGATCAGCACCGTTCCTGAAAGGGGCAGGCGGCTCTGGGCCGCATCCTGAGCCTTGAAGAAGGCCATACCGAAAGACGGGGCCATGCCCAGCACCTCTCCGGTGGAGCGCATCTCGGGCCCTAAAACCGGGTCCACCTCAGGATAAAAATAGAAGGGGAACACCGCCTCCTTCACCCCGTAATGGAAGAGCGGCCGCGCTTTCAGGTTGAGCTCCTTGAGCCGCTTGCCCAGCATGAGCTGGGTGGCGATGCGCGCCATGGAGATGCCGCAAACCTTGCTCACCAGGGGTACGGTGCGGCTGGCGCGCGGATTGGCCTCAAGAATGTAAACCATATCCCGGTAGATGGCATATTGTATATTCATCAGCCCGACCACCTTCAGCTCCAGGGCGATGATCCGGGTGTACTCGATGATGGTTTGGATGTGCCTCGCGGGAATGGAGATCGGGGGGATGACGCAGGCGGAATCGCCCGAATGGATACCCGCCTCCTCAATATGCTCCATCACCGCGGGGACAAATACCCCGCTGCCGTCGGCGATGGCGTCGGCCTCGGCCTCAATGGCGTTGTCCAGAAACTTGTCAATCAGAATGGGGCGCTGCGGTGAAATATCCACCGCCGCCTTGACATAGCGCTTGAGCATGGCCTCGTCGTGGACGATTTGCATGGCCCGTCCGCCCAGCACAAAGGACGGCCGCACCATCAGCGGGTAGCCGATCCTCTCGGCAATGGCGGTCGCCTGCTCCAGGGTGCTGGCCATGCCGCTTTCGGGCTGGGGTATCTTCAGCCTCTGCATCCTCTGCTGAAAACGGTCGCGGTCCTCGGCCAGGCCGATGGTATCCACCGAGGTGCCGATGATGACGGCGCCGGCCTCCTCCAGTTCGGCAGCGATGTTAAGCGGCGTCTGGCCGCCGAACTGGCAGATGATGCCCTCGGGCTTTTCCTTTTCATAAATGCTGAGCACGTCCTCAACCGTCAGCGGCTCAAAATAGAGCTTGTTGGAGGTGTCGTAGTCGGTGGACACGGTTTCGGGATTGCAGTTTACCATGATTGATTCGATACCTACATCCCGCAGGGCGAAGGCGGCATGCACGCAGCAGTAGTCGAACTCAATTCCCTGGCCGATGCGGTTGGGCCCGCCGCCGAGCACCATCCCCTTGCGGTTGGGGGATACGCCGGTGACATCGGGGGCGTTGTAGGTGGAGTAGTAGTAGGCGGCATGTTCAACCCCGCTTACCGGCACCGGATGCCAGCCCTCGACCACCCCCAGCTTGGTGCGCCGGGCGCGAATCTCCCTTTCCGGAATGCCCAGAATCTGGGCAAGGTAGCGGTCGGCAAAACCGTCCTTTTTGGCCTGGGCCAGCAGTGCATCGGGAATCCCTTGGCCCTTGAGCGCCAGCATCTGCTCCTCAAGCTCCACCAACTCCTGCATCTGTTTGATAAACCAGGTCTTGATGTGGGTTTTTTCAAAGAGCGCCTGCGGCGAGGCGCCCTTGCGCAGGGCCTCGTACATGATAAACTGTCGCTCGCTTGAGGGTTCCTTGAGCAGGACCATGAGCTCGTCAAGCGACCGATGGTTATAGTCCCTGGCGAACCCGAGGCCGTAGCGGCCGTCTTCCCGGGAGCGGATGGCCTTCTGGAAGGCTTCCTTGTAGGTCTTGCCGATGCTCATCACCTCGCCCACCGCCTTCATCTGCGTGCTCAGCCGGTCTTCGAGTCCTTCAAATTTCTCGAAGGCCCAGCGGGCAAACTTGACCACCACGTAATCACCCGACGGCGTGTATTTATCCAGGGTGCCGTCCCGCCAGTAGGGGATTTCGTCGAGGGTCAGACCGCCGGCCAGCAGCGATGAGATGTAGGCAATGGGCAATCCGGTGGCTTTGGAGGCCAGCGCCGATGAGCGGGAGGTGCGGGGATTGATTTCGATGATGACCACCCGGCCGGTTTCGGGATCATGGGCAAACTGGATGTTGGTGCCCCCGATGACGCCGATGGATTTCACCACGTCATACGAGTATTGCCGCAACCGCTCCTGCAATTCAGGTGCGATGGTGAGCATGGGCGCGGTGCAGTAGCTGTCGCCGGTGTGAACGCCCATGGCGTCGACGTTTTCAATGAAGCACACGGTGATCATCTGGTTCTTGGCATCACGCACCACCTCCAACTCCAGCTCCTCCCATCCGAGCACCGATTCCTCAACCAGGATCTGGCCGACCATGCTGGCCTGCAGGCCCCGCGCGGCAATGGTGCGCAACTCCTCCATATTATATACCAGACCGCCGCCGGTTCCCCCCATGGTATAGGCGGGGCGGATGACGCACGGCAGCCCGATGTCGGCGACGATTTTTTCCGCCTCCTCGAGGGTGGTGGCGATGTCGCTGCGCGGCATGTCGATGCCGAGGTGGTTCATGGTGTCCTTAAAGGCCTGGCGGTCCTCGCCGCGCTTGATCGCGTCAATCTGTACGCCGATGACCTTGACTCCGTATTTGTCGAGCACGCCGGCGCGGGCAAGCTCGGCGGAAAGGTTGAGTCCCGACTGGCCGCCCAGGTTGGGAAGGAGAGCATCGGGCCGCTCCTTCTCGATGATTTTGGTTATGGATTCAACGGTAAGCGGCTCCAGGTAGGTGGCATCGGCCATGTCCGGGTCGGTCATGATGGTAGCGGGGTTGGAGTTGGCCAGCACAATCTCGTAGCCGAGGCTGCGCAGCGCCTTGCAGGCCTGGGTGCCGGAATAGTCAAATTCGCATGCCTGTCCGATGACAATGGGACCGGATCCGATAATCAATACCTTGCGAATGTCGGTGCGTTTGGGCATGGTATCCCTTAGCAGGCTGTTGAAAAACGCCCATCTGCTGCATTACGCTCATCCTTGGTCATTGCAGCGTACTTGCATGTACGCCTCATTCCTCGGGATTTCGCGTGCCTTGCATCTGGATGTTTTTGAACAGCCCGCGGAAAACTTTTTTCAACAACCCCGGTGATTTTTTCAGGTTGGGCATCACTGTCTCCCGTGTTCGGCGAGGTACACTAACACAAAAATTTTTTTATGCAAGAATATTATATGGGGCGGTACGTATTTTTTAAAAAGCGCCCGGCAGGGAACATGCGCGGGCGCGGCATGAATGCATGGACTGACGGGGGCCGGTCCATCAGACCCCGGCGCATATCCAAGCAGGCGGTTGAAAAACAACCGTCCGTTTCGCGGCCCCCTTTGGGCCGCCGTTACATGAAGGAATCAATGACGCGCGACACGAGCAGCCGCGGGATCGGGCGGTCAGCCCTTTTTGAG
>CAYWLT010000055.1:0-13166 GCA_964459295.1 uncultured Thermodesulfobacteriota bacterium | reverse complement strand
TTTGAAAAAAGAAGCAGCTACCCATCGGTGGGCACCCACCCGCACTTTTAAGGCAGGGGGCAGGGGGAAAGGAAGTTTGCAGGTGACGGTTGACAGTTTACAGGGAAAGGACGTAGGCCACGGTCGACGGTCCACAGTTCACAGTACAGACATTTTTTAAATAGACGATACAGGATACATGATGCAGGATACAGGATGCAGGAGTAAAACCAACGGAAGCACAGTCTGTATCCATCACTCCAGAGACGATGCACGATGCAGGAGAAAGCCTGTAGGCTGCTGACGGTCAACTGTTAAATTCCCTTTTGACCCTGAACCCTGCACCTTTCAATTATGTCCACACTGCAAGAAAATCCGGAAGCGGCAATCATACAGGAAATAGAGCGGTTTGTAGCTGATAGTCCTGATAATCAGAATCAGGACCTTGGCATATCGTCTTACTTCAGTACCCCGCTGGTTGGTTTTGCTGACGCATGTGATCCACTGTTTTTAGAATTTAAAACTATCATAGGCAACTTTTATCTGACGCCCCGGGAAATCCTGGAAGGGTCCTTTCCTGATCACACGGGCTCCTGGGACGGAGCGAGTGTCGTTTCCTGGATCCTCCCCTTCAGCAGGGCCATACGGGAAGGAAACCGCGGCGAGACCTTTTGTTCATCGAAGGCATGGGCCTTTGCCAAGACACACGGTGAAGAGCTGAACGGTACACTTGCCGAGCATATTGTTTCTTATATTATTGATCACGGCTTTGTTGCCGTGGTGCCAACCCATTCCCCGCTCTTTGAGGTGCTGCAACCGGAAGACACGGGCTTTACCTCCAACTGGTCGGAACGGCATGTCGCTTATGTTGCAGGACTGGGCACGTTCGGACTCAGCGGCGGACTGATTACCAAACGTGGTATAGCCGTGCGCAGCGGAAGTGTGGTAACCAGTATGAAATTAGAAACGACCCCACGACCGTATAGCAGTCATCACGAATACTGCCTTTTTTATAACTCACACGAATGTAGGAAATGTATCAAGCGATGTCCGGGAGGGGCCATTTCTGAAAAAGGACATGACAAAGCGTTGTGCATGATCCATGGTGCGGAAATTATGCAGCAGAGTGAATTGTGTGAGCCGGTACTGCCGACCTGCGGTCTCTGTCAGACGGCCGTACCCTGCGAGGCGGGGATTCCTGAAAGTCGGGGGCGAGGGTGCAGGGAAAAACAGTTGACAGTTGCCGGTTGACAGTTTACAGGAGAAGAAGGAAACGATGCATGATGCAAGATACAGGATGCAGGAGGCCTTGACCCTGCACCCTGATCCCTGTACCCTTCCCCCTGCTTCTCTCAGGCAAACACCGGCTCCGCCAGCCTGTAGGTGATGGCGTTATGTTCATCCACGTGCACCACCTTGGGACGATAATCGGTCAATTCCGCCTCGTTCACCTGGGTGTAAGTGATAATGATGACGAGATCGCCTTTTAAGCCGAGCCGCGCGGCGGCACCGTTGAGGCAAATGCCTCCGCCGCCCGCCGGTCCTTCGATGGCGTAGGTGGTAAAGCGGGCGCCGTTGTTCACGTTGAGCACGTGCACCTGCTCGTAGGGGACGATGTCAGCCGCGGCCATCAGTTTTTTATCAATGGTGATGCTGCCCTCGTAATTGACGTTTGATTCAGTGATGCGAGCCCGGTGAATTTTACTTTTCATCATGGTTCTCATATGACACCGCTCCGGTATGATATGTGTGTTCGTTAGCCGGTTTTATCTTCGTGTGCTTTGTGGTTCAGTGGGTGAGCTGTTGGAGTACAGGAGTGATGGATACAAACGTTCCTTCCTATGGTTTTACTCTTGCATCCTGTATCGTGCATCATGGATCGCTTGCTTTTCCTGCAAACTTCCTGTCCCCTGCCCACTCACCCCTCGTTTCTCAGACTCCCCAATATGAATCAATCTCTTCGCCGGTAAAATCCCACACGGCGTTGTGCGGCGCTATTGGCTCCTCAAAAAATTCCGGGAGGCGGTCATGCTTATTGGTGAAACCGGCGGCCAGGTTAAACCCATGTTCGGCGCGAAGTATTTTTCTGCCCAGGGTGCGCCCGTCATCCACGGTCATTTGCAGGTCATACTTGGCATTGATCATGTCAAACATGAGGGAAAAGACATCCAGATTATCCAGCATGGGGAACATGACGAAAATGCAGAGCCCGGCGCTGTCAATCATCGCCGTGCCTATCTGCAGGCGTCGGGACAGATCCACCTCTCCTTCCTTGCGCAGGGGATCAACGAATCCGCCGATTCTCAGGATATTGAGGGGGATGCAGTAGCCCGCGGTATGGTCGGCGCCCATGGTCGAGGTCGCGTAGGTGATGCCCATGCCCTTGACCGGCCGCGGGTCGTATGCCGGGAGGCCCTGGTTTTTAACAACCGGAACGCGGGTTACCCCGTACATCCGGCCGACTGCCGCTGCGCCGGAGCCGAGAATTCTGCCCAGGGGGGTGCCCTCCCTGATTTCTTCAATCAGCCGGAGCGTGCCGGGGCCGTCGCCGAAGGGAATGATCCCGGCTTCCATGGCAACCCCGACGGCAACCGCGGTTTCTATGGAGTCAACTCCAATATCGTCCAGCAGATGGTCCGCCTCAGCTATAATGTCCAGATCATCGATGCAGCAGTTGGCCCCGAAACCCCAGATGGTCTCATACTCAAAGCCGGAGGTGACGTAATTGCCGTCCTTGTCATTGTACACCTGGGAGCATTGCATGACACACCCTGCGTGACACGCGTGGTGCGGTTTGCCATTCCGCTTCAATATGATCTCGCGCATGGTCTCGCCGCTTATCTTGTCGGCGCCGGCAAACCTGCCGAAGCGAAAATTCCTGGTCGGCAGTCCCCCCGCTTCATTCAAAATGTTCACCAGCACATCAGTGCCGTAGGTTTTAAGCGCCTGCCCGCTCACCGGATGATCGACAAGCGCTTTGGTAAACTTGCGCGCCACCTCCCTGAACTTCTCGGGATCGAAAATTTCCACCCCGGGGCCGCCCGTGGGATCTATGGTAATGTGCTTTATTTTTTTGGAACCCATTACCGCGCCCAAGCCGCCCCGGCCATGGCTGCGGATATTGCCGTCGGGATCCTTCACGGAAATATTGGCGGCAGCCAGGCCCATTTCGCCGGCCGGGCCGATGGAAATGATGCCGGTTTTATCCCCGTGCTTTTGCATAAGGGCCTTCATCACCGCGTAATTGCCCTCTCCCACCGATGCCGTTTCTTCCTGAATGGTGACGCCGTGTTTATCCACATGCAGGCTGTACCAGGCATTCTTGTCCGGCATCCCTTCAATCACCAGGGCTTTGATTCCCAGCCGGGCAAGGCACTGGGCGGCAGTGCCGCCGGCATTGCTCTCCTTGATCGTCCCGGTCAGGGGGCTTTTGGACCCGGCCGAAAGCCTTCCCGAGTTGGGACATGGCGTTCCGGCAAGCAGCCCCGGTGCAAAGACCAGCTTGTTGAACCTTCCCAGCGGATTGCAGGTGGGCTTTACTTCCTGGGAAATGATGGTCGAGGTCAAGCCCCTTCCCCCCAGCCCTTTCCATTTTTCCGGCACATCCTCAGATGTTGCCGTCAGAGTGGTCATATTGATCCGGTATATTTTCTCCGCCATATATCCTCCCTTGTTTTTTCAGGAAATTGGTTTTAATGCTTCTTTCCAAAAGGGAGGCTCTGCTGTTTCCGGCAGAACCATTTGGCCTGGTACCGTGAGAAAATCTGTTCTTCGAAGCCGTAAAGATCGGAGATGCTTCAGTGCAGGAGACTGTTTGTAAAAATATACCATATTTTACGGCAGATGGTAAAATTATCTTACACGGCAGCCTGTTTCTAACCTGATAGGGAAGTGAAACGACCGTTGCTGCATTACAGGTTAATTAAATAGAGCACCAGACTTACTTAAATGGCACTTAGGCAGCAAAAACAAAGAAGCCTGCAAGCTTAGAGGGGGGTGTTCACTTGCAGACTTCCTTGGCAAAGATATGGGGGTGTTAGAATGAATTGTCGAGCCTCTTTGTCCATACTTGTAAAGCTTGGCTCAAAAATCTATTATTTACTATAGCAAGTGCTATACCAATTAAAGATTTTTTTAATGGCATGAAATAACTACACATTATTTTCAATGAGATATTTTTAATGACCAAAAATGTTCAATATTGGACATAATGTCAATTATTGGTCATATTTTGCTTGTTTTTAAGGTGATCGTGTGATAATAATGCACGGTATTGAAGTGACATTAAGTTGTATGTGGAGACAACCGGCTGGCTGCCCACGTCTTTTGAAATAAATAAATGATCCGCGTTTTTGCGGTGCCGACCGCCAGGCAAAGTGAAATTTAACAATCAAGGTGAACATCAGTGAGCACAAATGAGCTGCGGGAACAGAAGATTCTCTTACAAATAACCAATGCCATCATTGCACACAGAACCCGGGAAGGATTATTTAGAGAAATAGTCAATGTTCTGCACCCGATCTTTACCTTTGACCGCATCAGCATTCTGCTAAATCGTCCCGGTGAAGACAACTGGGACTTTTTTTCACCTCCCATCGGTGTTGAGGTGTTGGGCTTTCAGCAGGAGGTAGTGCCGATCAGGGCCGTCTCCATTCCCCTTGATGCCATGCAGGAAAAAAGAACCGTCATTGCTGAGCTGGCCTGCCGATCGGATGACCCCCAGTTCAGACCCTTTCTTGAGGCAGGCCTGCAATGGGTCATCTGCGCGCCGTTGATGATGCGGGATAGCGTGATCGGTACCGTCCAGGTCTGTTACAAGGAACGGCCTGATTTTCTGCTGGACAATGTCGAATTTTTTGAAAAAGTGGCACGACAGCTTTCCCTGGTGATTGATAATATGCTTGCCTATGAGAAATTGCAAAGCGTGAAAGACGTGCTGGTAGAAGAAAGGCGGTATCTCAAAAGAGAGCTTGATCTATTCGGGGAATCGCGTGAGATCGTGTATGCCAGCTCGGTCATGCGCACGCTTATGAATACCTTAATGGAAGCAGCGAAAACGGACGCGACCATTCTCATCATCGGTGAAACCGGAACCGGCAAGGATCTTATTGCCCGGACCGTTCACATGGCGAGCAGTCGGAGCAGGAACACCTTTTTTAAGCTCAACTGCGCGGCGCTGGTGCCCACGCTCATTGAAAGCGAGCTGTTCGGGCATGAAAAAGGTTCGTTTACCGGCGCCACCGCCAAAAAGATCGGCCGCTTCGAATTGGCAAACAACAGCACGCTTTTTCTGGATGAGATCAGCGAATTGCCGATCAATACCCAGGCAAAACTGTTGCAGGTCCTGCAGGATGGGAAATTCGAAAGGGTGGGAGGGGCGGAAACCATCAAAACCGATGTGCGCATTATTGCGGCGACCAACAAGGACCTGGCCCGGCTGGTGAAAGAGTACAAATTCAGGGAGGATCTTTATTACCGGCTCAATATCTTTCCGGTTGCCGTTCCTCCCTTGCGCGAACGCACGGAGGATATCCCCTTGCTGGGAAAGCACTTTATGGATAAATTCTGCGCAAAGCTCAACCGGATTCGGCCTCATTTTCTCCAGGGCGCGCTTGACCTCCTGTTCCGTTATCCATGGCCCGGCAATGTGCGGGAGCTGGAAAATTTTATGGAGCGCATCATCATTTTAAAATCGAACAAGCTGGTTACCGAGGACGATATAAGGCCGATTTTGAATGTTGACAAAGAAATCGAAATTCCAATGCCCGCACCGCCGGAAATGGAAAGGACGCTCCCATCAAGCCGGTTGAACGCGGATCAAGATCAAGGCACAAAAATGTCATCCTTATCGGAAATGGAAAAGCAGCATATATCGCATGTCTTGAAGCGGACCGGAGGTGTTATTGCCGGGCCGAATGGAGCGGCGAATATCCTTAATATGAAAAGGTCAACCCTGATATACCGCATGAAGAAACTGGGGATCAAGGCAGGGGAGTATAAATGAGGGGTCAGGGGTGAGGGAAAAATAGTTGACAGTTGGCGGTTGACAGTTTACGGGAAACGAAAACAGTCCATGGTCGACGGTCCGCAGTCCACAGTACAGACATTTTTTAAATAGACGATACAGGATACAGGATGCAGGATACAGGATGTAGGATGCAGGAGTAAAACCACAGGAAATATAGCCTGTATCCACTATTCCATCACTACCTTACTCTCTGATCTTTGGTTGAATTTTTATAAGCTCATCAATAATATTTTTACCGCTTTATACAATTCATTGAGCATCTCATAAATAACAGGTTAAAGACGCAAGGCAAATATTTTTATATTTGAAAATTTTTCTTTCTGTACTTCCGGAAGGCAAAAAATCCATGACGCATGGTACACCCTTCCACTAGATATGGGCTCCTTCCTGATGATTGTGGATATCTTGGGTATAAAAAAGAAAACCACCGGCTGCTTCCGGACCGCCCGCCACCGACTCTTCTTAATTGCTTGTTTTTATTGACAATCTCCCGTGGTCAGGATTTGAGCAAAGTGCTAAATCGCCAATAGCAATCGCCTCTCTTTCCCTCCATCCCCTCACTTATCAACAGGCAATCAACAGATTGCTGTGGAAAGGCTTGGGTGAGCCGGCTCATCCGTATTCCGGTTTTCTTAGAGTTCTTCGCGCTTTTGTTTTCGCCTGCTTTGTGGTTCCAAGGTTACCCTTATTTTGTCAGGAAGTCTTTGATTTTCTTGAGCAGGGACTTCTTGCGTCCCGGCTTCTGATGGTCCGGGGGTGGCGGTGCCTCCGGTGCGCGAGGGGTGAAATTATCACCATACTTCTTTTTGTAATAGGCTGCCCGTTCTTCGGGAGTGCTGTTCTTTCCCGGGCGGGAAACCGTCTTGCGGGGCTCTTGCTTTGAGGACCTCCGGTGCTTGGGCGCCGGGGTGCTCTTTGCAGTTCCGGCATGTTCCCGGGTGATGCTTTTATCCTTACCGGTTCCGGCAGATGCCGTCCGGTCGCGCCGGGAAGCCCGGCGGGGCATTTCCCCGGGAGACGCTGTTTCCTGGACGGCCGGGTGGCGTTTTGTTTTTGTTGGCGGTGCGCCTTCCGGCTTCATCATTCGACTGCCTCTGGGCTGACGGAAGGTCATTCCCTCACTTTTGTCTTTTTCAAACAGCGCATCATCGGCCCACACCACCGGGATTTTCATTTTGGTATAGGCCTCTATGGCTTCGAGACCGTAGACATATTTGTCGCAGGCAAAGGATATGGCCTTGCCCGACTTCCCCACCCGCGCGGTGCGCCCGATCCGATGCACATAGCTTTCGCACTCAGCGGGAAGGTCGTAGTTGATCACCATGTCCAGGTCGTCGATGTGCAGCCCCCGGGCGGCAACTTCAGTTGCTACCAGATACTTTATTTCCCCGGTTTTGATGCCTTCGATAACCTGCAACCGTTTTTTCTGCGGCAGGTCGCCCATGATGTACCGGCAATCAAATCCATTGCGGGAAAGACGCTGCGCCACTTCATAGGCCATGTGCTTGGTGTTGGTGAAAATGAGGACATTTTTCGGCCGCTCTTTTTTGAGGATGCCGAGCAGCAGTCTCATTTTTTCCTTCTGTTCAACGTGGTACAGCTCCTGGGAGACGCTTTCCACCGTTACCTTCTCGGGCGCTATCTTTATTTCCGCCGGATCATTCATGTATTCCCAGGCAAGTTCCTTGACCCGGGAATCGAGCGTGGCGCTGAAGAGCATGGTGCGCCGTTCCTGATAGGAGGGCGTCTTTTTGAGCAGCCGCCTGATATCCGGCAGAAATCCCATATCAAAAAGCCGGTCGGCCTCGTCTATTACCAGGATGCCGACCTTTTTCAAGTCCAGCTTTCCCTGCTGGCTGAAATCAAGCAATCTTCCCGGGGTTCCCACAATGATATCCACCCCTTTTCGCAGTAAATTCTCCTGCTGGGTGAAATCGACCCCCCCGAAAAAACAACCGGTTCGCAGCTTGGTATACTGTCCCAGCAACTGCGCTTCTTTGGTAATCTGCACCGCCAGCTCGCGGGTGGGCGCGACAATCAGCGCCTTTTTACCCTTAAAATGGTCCTGGGTAAGCATGAGTTGAAGGATGGATATGAGAAAGGCAGCGGTCTTGCCCGTACCGGTCTGGGACTGCACACAGACGTCCCGTCCCTTATCCAGCACCTGCTCAAAGGTTTGCGTCTGTACCGGCAGACACGTCGTAAAGCCGGCCTTTTCTATGCCTTTGTGGATGGTTTGATGCAACGCGCGTTTGGTAAATTCCAAGGAGACCTCTTAATGATATGATTGGTTGATGTTGTGGGCGGCTGAATCAGTCCGCCGCTGCCTGGATCCCGCGCCCGCCAAGGGCGGTCATTTCATTTTCGGGCGGAGATCAAGTTCATATTTATATCCTAAAATTATCTTCATGTCCACGGTTCTCTTTTGCATAGAAGGAGGATAAAAGGAAGGTTGAAAATGCCCTTCCTTCTTCCTTGACACATAATCGGTTTCTGTCATAATTCTTGTAAAACATATCGATCGGTAAAAATTGGTGTTGAGGCATGATCAGGAGGGGTGGGCCATGGAAAAGAGTATAAAAGTATGTAACGCGGGCAGCATCCGGGTGCTTCATTTCATTTTGTGGGTGTCGGTCATTACCCTACTGGGTTGTCCGCAGCATAAGGGCAAACTCATAACGCCACGGGGAGGGACGGTTTCAGATCCCGGGGGCGTATCCATGATCATTCCCGCAGGCGCCCTTGCTCGAAACACATACATAACCGTGACCACCTTTCATGATGAGGCCGGCATGCCCGATGATGGCGGCCCGCTCCTCACCTTCAACGGCGCGGCGGATTTTGGCCCCGACGGCCTGGAGTTTCAGGTTCCCATTTCGGTAACCTTTCCCTCAAACAAACCCCTGACACCCGGGGCCCGCTTTCCCCTTTTCAGATACGATGAGCAAAACCGGATCTGGACACAGACCCAGTCCATGGCTACCGTCAGTGCGGACGGGCGGTCCTTCAGCGCCGAGATAACTCATTTCAGCCTGTACGGCGGTGACGGCAGTCTGGGCGAGGGAGGATTGCTCGATGATTTTGATAACCAATTCGGCGACGGCGGTAATCCGGAAGCGGCGCTGGATGCCTATTACAACTGGCTGCTGGAGCAAAGACCGGTGGGGTATAAGACGGTGCATGACGGCAGGTGCGTGGAAGTGGTTGGTCATTTTGTCGAGTTAACCTACCATGTGAACGGCGTCAGCGGAGATCCCTTAAGGGCGGTCGGTCGGTCGAGCGACTACACGTTTATGGTGGATTATTCAAGCGAAACCGTTTACAAAAACTCCACTACCTTCTACAACCTGTTCGCTACCATATACTATGATTGTTCTGATCCCGATTTTACGGTTACCGCAAGCCCATCCCGAATTTCCAAAAAGGAGCAGTCTGCCATAACTGCCCGCTTGATCTGCGGAGCGGAACCCATGGTGAGCCAGCCGGTTACCTTTGAAGCCATTGCGGGACTGGGAACGGTAAACCCGACGGAAGCCTCCACTTCCTCGGGCGGCGAGGCGCATACCACCTTCACCGCAGGTGAGGAAAATGGAAGAGAATCTATTTACGCCCACTATATAACCTGCCAGGGCCTGCAGGATGAGCATGAAATGATCAAGGCGGCAAATGTCGATATCGGATCAACGAGCTCCGGCACGCTTGAATTGCATATGACCAGCGCATTTCCGGCAATTGATGTATCAACCCGGGTATCGGTGGAGCTGGATGAGGATGGTACGGTAACCTTCGGGACGGCAACGCTGACCTACGAAGGAGATGATGATAATGGACAGAGCCGACTCAGACGGGCAGGCACCCTTTTTATCGCTCCTATCGGCAACACCTATGATACCGGGACCGACCTCAGGTTCGACGTGAATGAAAATACCACCTTTAATGAGCATTTTCAGCAATGGGTATGGACGGGTAGTGCCTGGTGGCCGGTCGTGGATACAACATTCTCCGGAACCTGGGATGGGGGGCTGGTGTTTTATCGCAGCGCGGCGGAATCCGGGGGTTCTACCATAGAAGTGGTTAATCCCTATGGCTCCGCCAGCTGGACATTGAAACTCAATCCGGAAATGTAACCAATACCGGGTATGGCACCTTCAGTCGCGGGCTACCAGACCTTAATCTGAGTTTCGGGACGTGGGTTACTTAAACCACGACACGCTTGTAGCCGCGGGCCAGGGACTTTATCTTTTGATCCTGTATCCTGAACTCACGATCCCTGATTATGAATCTCTCCAAATCCAAGTTCCTGGCCGGGCTGCAGTGCCCGAAAAGACTCTACCTGCTCTGCCATGAGCCGCCGCTTGCCCGCGAGCCGGACGAACAGCGGGCGGCGCTGTTCACCCAGGGGCGCGAGGTGGGACGCCTGGCGCGGAAGGTTTTCCCCTCAGGGGTGCTTCTGAGCGAAGAACACCTTGGGCACCGGGAGGCGGTATCTCGCACAAAGGAGTTGATAGCAGACAAAAAGATACCCGTCATATTTGAGGGAGCATTCAGCTTTGAAGACATTTACGTGCGGGTTGACATATTAAAGCGCCTGCCGGGCAACCGCTGGCGGATCATCGAGGTCAAATCCTCAACCGGGGTTGACGCAAAACACACCCCTGATGTAACCATCCAGAAATATGTAATGGAGGGATGCGGTTATGAGGTGGCGGATGTCTGCCTGATGCATATCAACAAACAGTACGAGTATGACGGAAAGAAATATGACCTTACATCCACAAAGATCACGAAAAAAAAGGAGGGCACGAAGAAAACGCCAAAGGTTACAGGGCTCTTTACCATACAGAGCCTGAAGGAAGAGGTTGGTTTGTTCGCAAAAGAGTTGCCGGCACTGCTTGCCGAACAGTGGAAGGTGCTGGCATTGAGAAAAGCTCCGGATGTCCCGGTCGGCACCCGCTGCAGTTCACCGTTTGGCTGTGAATTTTATGAATACTGCCACGATGGGCAGGCGGATGATTGGGTGGGCAACCTGCCGGGGATCGGCAAGAAGCAGGATGAGCTGATAGCCGGGGGCATTACATCCGTTTTTAACATCCCCGGAAATTATTCCTTAAGCGGGGTTCAAAAAAGAGCCCTTGATTGTATCAAAAACAACCGACCCTATTACGACATGCATCTCCAGCGGATGCTTGCGAAGCTGTCATATCCGATGTATTTTATGGACTTCGAGACGGCATTCCCGGCGCTTCCCCGGTACGCGGGCATGCATCCCTATGATCAGATTCCCTTCCAGTGGTCGGTCCATTTCCGGAACTCGCCCGGTGCACGGCTTGAGCACCGTGAGTTCCTGAACGGAGACGGGGGAGACCCGCGCCGCACCTTTATTGCCAGACTTCTGCCCGTTCTGGAAAAGCACCGGCAGGCGCCGATTGTCGTTTACAGTGACTTCGAGTCACGATGCTTAAGCCTTCTTGCCGGCGCATTTCCCCGCTATGCCAACCGGATAGAAGCAGTCCGGGAGCGGCTCTGGGACATGCTTAAAGTCATCCGCGGCCATGTATACCATCCCAAGTTCCTCGGCTCGTTTTCCATCAAGAGCGTCCTGCCGGCCCTGGTGCCTTCCATGGGCTATGACGACATGGAAATAGCCGACGGCCTGCAGGCGGGCGTCGCCTATGAAAAGCTCACCGGCAACGAGCTCGATGCAAAGGAAAAAGCCCGCCTGCGCAAGGCCCTGCTGGCATATTGCAAACAGGATTCCCTGGCCATGGTCAGGTTGCTGGAGCATCTAAAGAGAAGGGGGTAGCGGCATAGCAGATTGATGGGGTATTGGAGTGATGAGACGGTTGATGGTTGGTAGTTGTCAAGTGTCCCCTCACTTCATGTGTTTGATGGTGGCAAATCAGGTCAGCCGATTTGCCAGGGGCAGCGCTTGCCGGTTGCCAGTTAACTACGGTAGTCGTTGTGTAGCCTGCGGAAGAAAAAGGGGTCAGGTCTCAATATTCAATATTTCGTTTAAAAGAAATACAATGCATTTGTTGAATATTGAGACCTGACCCCTGATGCGGCGGTGGCGACTGGAAGTAGTTGCAAGCTTAAGCGAGTGCCT
The DNA here is from genome assembly GCA_964459295.1 of uncultured Thermodesulfobacteriota bacterium. Lineage (GTDB taxonomy): Bacteria > Desulfobacterota > WTBG01 > WTBG01 > WTBG01 > CAZWCD01. The sequence continues at coordinate 1,053 of CAYWLT010000055.1, read as the reverse complement.
TCTTCTATGCTGCCTTTACCCATTAGCGAGACATTCTCTTATGAATTTCTGCAGGCTGTACCTGCGACCATATTATATTTATCAACGGGTTCAACAGGCAAGCCGGCTAACCTCATTTTAAAAGGCTCCTCTATGCATCTTCTCGTATCCTGGATAATTCTTACCTTTGCCGTCTATGTTACTGCCTATATTTTACCGGGCGTATCGGTGACCGGTGTTTTCCCGACCGTTGTAACCGCCATGTTTATCGGAATCGTTAACACGTTTTTGAGGCCGGTGCTGCTGATACTGACGCTGCCGGTAAATATCCTGACGCTGGGCTTGTTCACCTTCGTGATCAATGCGCTTCTGGTTTTACTGGTTGCCGCCATGGTTCCGGACTTTCACGTCGACGGCTTCTGGTGGGCGATGGCCTTCAGCATCATCCTGTCCATAGTGAACGGGTTTTTGTCATCGGTGGTGAGGCAATAGAGGGTACAGGGTGGAGGGTGCAGGAAAAAAACAAATCCGAAGCACGAAATCCTAAATCTGAAACAAACCCAAATGACCAAAATTCAAATAAGAGACAAACTTTAAACTGACCTTGGTAACCACGGTTTTGGACATTTGAAATTATGATTTTGACATTGTTTCGGATTTCGTGCTTCGAATTTCGGATTTGTTTCTCCTCCTTCATCTTGTATCATGCATGGTGCATCCTTCACTGCTCCCGCCCCAAAAATTTGCTATACTTTCCTTTTCTACCTGATATACAATCCCGGCATGTCTGAGAAACGCCTAACTTTTGAATTCGCCGATAAGTATGAAGATTTCATCACCATCGGCGGCGGGCATATGACTGCCGTTTTTTGCACAAGCACGCCTTCGATACTTTTCGACCCCGGGGTATCGATTTTCGGCCCGCTGTGTCTGAAGCGGATGCGGGATAACCGACGCAACACCCACAATCTCATCATAGCCCTGTCCCACTCCCATTTTGACCACTGCGGCTCCGTGCCCTACCTGCTGCGGCACCTGCCGACGGCGCGCGTTGCCGCCAGTGAGCGCTGCGCG
>CAYWLT010000054.1:0-13286 GCA_964459295.1 uncultured Thermodesulfobacteriota bacterium | reverse complement strand
TTCTCTCGTTTCTGCTTACCGTTCCGGCCTCCGCCGGGCTGATATTCCTTTCCCGCCCCTTCGTGAGCATACTTTTTGAGCACGGACGATTCACCGCGCATGATACGCTGATGACGGCACAGGCCCTCTCATTTTATGCCGCCGGATTGTTTGCCTATGCAGCACTTAAAATAATCGTTCCCATTTTTTACGCGCTCAACCGGACCCGCTACCCGGTTATCGGATCGTTTCTGACGGTTATGCTCAACGTTCTTTTCGTGGTCCTGTTGCTCGAGCCGTTACAGCATTGCGCCATTGCCCTTTCCACCTCGCTCTGCGTGCTGATCAATTTTTTATTTTTAAGCGTCGTCCTCTACCGGGAGGTGGGCGGATATAAAACCTCCTATTTACTGCAAAACTTTATCAAAATTGCGATTACGGCGGTGATCATGGGAATCATCGGCCAATGGATTAACAAAACGGTACTGACGCATGTGCCTGCCACTTTCCTGGGGGAACTGTGCGCTCTTTTCGCTGCCATTATTGGTGCTATTGTATTTTATTTTACAACTATCTATTACCTTAACATTAAGGAAGTAGATTACCTATGGACGCGGGCAATGGCGCGCCTGAAAAACCGGCGCCGCAGGAGTTGAGCTTGTCAAAATGTGTTGCCATTGCGCCGATCTGCTTCTGAAATTATCACAGGTTTCCGAACGGGTAGCATGGGCGTCGGAACGGCGCTGATCGCCGGACACCGTATTGCCCCCGGCGTCCCGCAGTGAAATTGATTGGGGCGGGCGGCATGCCGTGCATTGAATTCACAGCCCGTGCTTTTGCCGTTCCATGCCCTGCATGGTGAAGTCCGCATCGCTGAACCCCTGGTTCACCCTCACATCATCAACGGTAATAAGGGTTTTTTCCGTCGTTTGCATATTCTCAACGGTTGCCTTCTTCCAAAACCAAAACCCAAAGTTGTTTTGCCACTCAATACTTAAAACCTTCCACAGCTTTCCGCCCTTGTCCCAGTATTCAACCTTCAGGGGCAGGAAGTCCTCCCGGTCTATCCTGCTCACCCGCTTCCCGTATTTCATCTGGTTATCCATCGGCGTGCTTTGAATCACGAAACACGCTCTGCCCCCCCACTCCTCGTCGTGCAGGCGATCATGCCTCTCTTTCGCCACAGCGATGTCCACATAGTCGTTTACATTGAAATCCGACTCGGCCGGGGGCCTGAACCGCTCGGCATCGGTAACGCGGGTAGGGTCGGTATAAAAGGATTTATGCCAGAAGGCCTTCTCACGGCCTTTATAATTCCAGACGAGGATGATTTCACCGTAATGAGAGGGCGGATCCAGGTACCGTGCAATTTCCTTATAGACAAATTCATCGGAGGTTTTGAAATTCTTCCGCTTTTCGATGACCTTCATACTGTGCCGACCGCGTAGCCAGGTAGAGGAGATGATTGAGTCTTCTCCGCAATCCCGTTCGTACACCAGGGCCATGATGCGCAGGCCATCCAGTTTCTCCAGATCGCCGGCACTCAGCTTCGGCGCGTCAGCCGCGGGTTTCATCCCGGGCGGGGAGGCGATTTCGGCGGTTGCGGGCCTCGCCGGAACGATGATCTGCTCTTTTGCCATAAGACCGGCCTCGTCCAGCAGATTCTGCGCAAAGCGCGCAGCGTCGTCACGAGCGATATAATATTCGACTAAAACCTTTCTATCCCCATGATAGGCGCCGGCGGACCAGGAAATATCAAAGCTGAATCCGTCAATGCCCTCCGGGCGGGCAAAGTGCTTCGCAAGATGTGCCAGGGCCGGCAGCAACAGCCGCTCATGGATATTCTTTCGCAGCGCATCCGATGAAATGTCAAGATACGAAATGTCGGTCGGGTAAATCAGCTGGGTGTGAAAATACCGTTTTCCCTCGCGCGAGCTAAAAGAGGCATAGCAGGCAAAGTCGCCCATGTCGAAGCCCGCTTGCGGCGCAATGGTTTTTTTCAGACGTCTGAGCTGCAGCCGGTACGCCAGGAGATCAAAGCCGTACTGCTCATGCAGCAGCTTATCTAATTCCCTGAATTCCAGCTCCTGCAGCCGCTCCCTGGCTAAAATGGCAAAATTGCTATCCGGATACTTTGCAATATATTCTTTGTATCCGGCAACGCTGTCAATCTTCTCATATCGCTTGAGCTCCGACTGCTCTATTTTGAGGGCCGCCTTGGAACGGTGCCGGTTGCCCGGGAAGAGCAGGTTAAACTCCATGTACCCTTCCACGCTGTCCGCCTGCTCATAGGGGGCGAATTCCAAGCTCTCGATCAGCAGCTTTGCCTCGCCCACAAAGGTGTTTTTGGGATAGCGGGAAATAAACTCTTTATATCCTTCTATGGAGTTTTTCATTTTGTAAGGCGCATACTGCGCCTCCTGCATTCGGTACTCCTTGAGGGCCCTGTCCCGCTGGAAGAGTGATCCACAGGCGGATAGCGAGCACGTCAGCACTGCTATGATTGCATACCTTCCCAGGGATACCATGCATCTCTCGCTGAACGACCTTCGTCTAGAAGACGAGGTGTTCTAAAATCGGTTTTTTAAAATCAATTGTTTGTCATCCTGCGACTTGATCGCAGGATCCACGCTGTAAGCAAGTTTCTGGATTCTGCGGTCAAGCCGCAGAATGCCCGTTACAATAAACTGAATTAACAATCGTTGCCCGAATATTAAAAACCTGCTTCGCCTCAAGGCGCGTGGTGTCAACCATCCCCGAAGGTGACACTGACCAGTGCCCGAAGCGGCACTGCGCTGATTGGTGCCTATTCCTTACCGCCGGCCGCCGACCCCGGTTTCGCACAATATCTGCTCTGCAACTCTGCATAGTACCGCTTCATTTCTTCATCCTGCGCCGGGCGGCGCGCTTCGGTCACCGCGATGACCTCGCAGGCTTCCTTCTGCTTCCCCAGACGAATCAGCGCCTGCGCGGTGCGCAATCGTGCCTCGAACCAATGGCTGTCGCCGGGCGCCAGCCTGCGCGAAAGTTTACTCCAGGCGCTGACCGCTTCCTCCCATTTGTCTTGCATTTCATATGCGACGGCCAGATTATATAATGCATCGGCTGAGGTCGGGTCCCGCTGGAGCTGCTCCTGATGGATGGCGGCTGCCTGTGCCGGTTGATGCTCCAGGGCATAAAGCTCGGCCATCCTCATCCGGAGCGGGTCATAGAGATGAGCATAGGCGCTGTCCTTTTCTGCCCGGGAAGCAAGACTTTTGTAAATCACCAGCGCCGCTTGCGCGTCACGGCCGCTCTCGGCTGACGGAGCCTTTGCCGGCCCTTCCTTTGCCCGGAAGTAATGCCGGTCGGCGCACGCCGTCAGAAACGCCCAGGTTGTTTTGCCAACCGCTGCCGCTCCGGTCAGCGTGGCGACTTCCCGCTCTGCCTCCTCGATCAGCCCCAGCTGCAGGCAGCATTCGAGCCTCAGTTTTCGCGCCATGTCATCAAGCGCTGACTGCTGTGCCTTCAGCGCGTAGCGGCCTTCAAATCCTTTGAGCAGCGGAAGCGCCTTCCGCGGAGACGGCTCCGCCGCATGCAGGTACAGTCGCGCCAGCAGGAGCGTCACATACGCCTCCACCTCGCCGCCGCCATCTCGGGCGTTTGCACCGTTGACGCCCTGCCGGCAGTCCTCGGCGCGTTTGAGGCTTTCCCGGTAGAGCGTTAGCGCCGGTTCCGACCGGCCCCGGCCATCCCGCACCAGCGCCTCGACCTGCTCCACATCGGCCTGAAGCCGGTCGGCGCATATGCGCAGCGCCGACTGCCGGGCTTCATCGTAATGCGTCGAATCGCGGCCGACCCGCGCAAATGCCGTTTTCGCGTCCCCTAAACGGCCATGCTGTTGATGGTATCGTCCCAGCTGGAAATAGGCCTCGCTCTTATCCCGGTCTTCCCGGCAGTTTTTTACATAGCACTCCGCGGCCTTGATATAGCGCGCAAAGGAGCGTTCCGACGGCTGCAGCTGATAGGCCTGCGCGGCCACCACATGATAGAGGCAGGCCGCCTTCCCGTCGAACGAGGAGCCGGGATATTGCTGAAAGAGCGCATCAAGGCATCCCAGGGCATCCTGCCATTGCTGCTTCTGCGCATAGCAGTATGCGAGCCTGAAGCAAAGGCCATCACGATAGGCGGCAAGGAGCCTGTCCGGCGCGGCGTACAGCCTCCGGTAACGATCGCCGGCAGGTTCATACTCTTTACGGTCAAAATACCAGTCTGCGACGGCCATGCTCCCGATGCCGCCCAGCTCCGCCTCCGGCACATCCTTGCACTGCTCCGCGCGCTCGAACACATAGCGATACAGCACCCCGGCCTGGGTCGGATCAGCCTCTACCACACGCCGGAGTTCCTGCATCGACCCCTGATCCGATGCTTTGCCGGCGGTCTCGGTTCCAGCATCTTTCTTATCAGCAATAGCCAGCGCAATTCTTGTTTGTAAATTTTTGAGCTGATCCCTGACCTGCTGCGGCAGGGCGCCGGGTGCACCTTCCGCCTGCAGTTCCTGAATCTGCTTCACCGCACGCTCATTATTCCCGGAGAGGTGATTGATAAGCGCCTGCTCATAGCCTGCCTGCATGTACAGCACATCCCCGCGCGGCACTTTTGCCATAAGCGACTCTATATCCTGCAGCGCCTTCTCATATTTCTTTTGCTCTTTAAAGCACAGCGCCCGGCCGAATATGCAGCTATGGGCCAGGGACGGCTCTTTCAGGTCCGGCAGGGTGCGGGTAAAGCATGACACGGCTTCCTCAAGCAGGGTGGATCGCTCTTTTACGCCTGCCTGATAGAGCAGGGCAGCGTAATAGTTGTTCCATCCCAGCCAGTAACTGGCCACTGACAGCAGGTACTGGGACTGCTGCCATTCCGGCGAGGCAAAGAAGGCATCCTTATGCTGCATCTGCTCGAGCTTCTCCTCGAGCATGTCATCGACCCGGGTTTGATTGTAGGCAAGCATCCGGCGCAGCAGATCACTGTTTTTTAAAAAGGCCGCTGTAAACGGCCCCTTTTCCGTATCCCGGCTCAAATCCACGCCCTGACTCAGATCGACCAGCCGCTCGATGCATGCTCCCGATTGTTCGGCTATGCCTTTTTGCTGTTCATATGAAAGCTGCCCGCTTTCCTGGATGGCTTTCAAACGAGCATGCAGGTCCTTGAGAACAGCCTGCACATCCTGCGGCGCCGCCAGGCGGCCGATCTGCTGCCGCCCTTTCGGGTCCTCCTCCGGCGCCGCTGCCGCCGACGCCGCAGACAGGCAGGGCAGCAGCATGACGCAGAAGAGGATGCCGATGATTGCTGATTTTGCAAGTTGCATAGGAACAATCCGTTATAAATTTTTTAAAAATTCATCAAGATAGGATTCCCACTTCGTGCCGAAGACAAGCACCACCATCTGCTTGATCACTTTCTCCTCATCAACCATGCGCGCACTTTCACCGCCGCCGATCTCGGCAAGCTCTTTGAATTCCGGCAGCACGCCCTGCGCGGGGCCCTGCCCCGGCAGTCGCATATTCTGCGAGCTTGTATCCAGTGTCGCCACCATACCGTTCATCCTGGTTCTAAACTTTTCCACCAGCTCTCGCGCCTGCTGCATATCCTCCGGGTGCGGCGGCGCGTCACCGACCAACAGGATTATCTTTTTTGAGTCCCTGCCCCAGTTGAACTCGTTGATGGCCGCCCGCAGACCGTCGGTTACCGCCTCTGCATGGTCGCCGCCCCCCACCGGATCCATATCCTGGAGAAATCCCTCGAGCTGCTGCGTTTTATGGGTGAGCGGAAATGACTTGGTGACAAAATCATCGGTATGGTCGCGATAGGCCACAAGCCCGATGCGCACCGTGGGCACCAAGGCCTTAAAGGTCATGGCCAGATTGGCTATTTTTGTCTTCACCTGCCGCAGAAACTCGGCCATGCTGCTGGTCGCATCAAATATAAAAACCACATCGAGACCCATTTCACGCACGCCCTGCATGTGCCTGCCGAACGAGCCTGTAAATCCCGCGCCGCCCATGCCGTAAAACTGACCGCCGACGGCGTTGGCCGGACCTTTGCCCGCATTCAGGAGCGACTTGTCGAGCGTGGGAGCGCCTGACAGGTTTACATCGTCACGGATGCGGATGTCCGGGGTAAACTTTACCAGCGGCACCGCGGAGAGCGACTGGATTTTCGGCAGCCGGTCATCCATTTCTCCCGGCTCCTTATCATCCAGAGGGTTTATGCCTTGCACCCTCATATCCCCATAAATCGGGATTTTCTCTTGTTCAAAGGCCAGGCGGGTCTCCTGCTTCCCCTGAGGCATGATGGTGACCATGGGGCCGTTCTCATGCCTGACGCGGGCGGAGGCCGGCCAGTTGCATTTCACCACCAGCAGCAGCACAACTGCATGAATGAGGCACGACAGCAGAAAGTTGCCGGCAGAGGGCTTCATATGGTCAAGTACATCTTGCACATGCTGACGGTTTTCTCGTTTCATGATTCAGGTCGGAAATTGATACGAAGGTTTAATCGAAGTGACGTTTTTTCAAATGTCATTTCGAAGGAGGTGCGCAGCGGCGACTGAGAAATCTTCTATTCTTCTATAATTTTGCGGCCATACCCGAACAAACACCTGATGCTATGGCGCATCGGGGACCGGCACGGCTTTGCGCTCGGTGGTAAGGCTGATCGCGTGCATGCCGCCGGCCTCAATCTGGTCAATCACATCAACGATGGTTTCGACGTCAACCTTTTTGTCGGCATAAATGACCGCGCTTTCGGGTTGCTGTTCCATCAGCAGGGTTATTTTGTCGGTGAGCAGGCCGGGTGTTACCGCCTCATTATTGAGATACACGCTGCCGTCAGGCTTCACCGCAACGATAATATTTTTTGTCGGCGGCTGCTGCTCGGAGGCGGACTGGGGAAGCTGCACCTGTATTGAGTTGAGCACCATGACCGGGGTAATGATCATGAATATGATCAGCAGCACCAGCGCCACGTCGATGAGCGGAATCATGTTAATCTCGCTCAAAAACGGCGTATCATCGGTATTGCGAATGTACACGGTCAGTTCCCTCCCCGATGAACCATCATGGTCGCGATCCGTCCGAGCTCAAGGCTGAGCTTGCGCGACCGCTTCAGGAAATAGTTATAGGCAATGACCGCCGGCACCGCCACAAACAGCCCGGCGGCGGTGGAAATGAGCGCCTCGGCAATGCCGCTCGCCACCACCGAAGGTCCGGCGCTTGCCTTGATTGCGATGGCCTGAAACGCGCGAATCACCCCGATCACGGTTCCAAAAAGGCCGATGAACGGCGCCACATTGGCGATCGTCCCCAGCGCCGCCAGCCGGTGCTCCGCCTCCCAGCGCAGCCCCCTCGTTTCCTCGTCAAGAAGCGCGCTCAGCGCCTCAACCGGCTTTGCCAGATGTTTAACTCCTTCGGCGATCAGCCGCCGGTGCGGCGTATGTCTTGACCCAACAAAGGCAGTCAGGCTCCTGCCTCCGTCAGGGTTGTTTGCAAGCATCTGCAATAATAAAGGCAGGTCCTCGCGATTGGTATAAAGATACCATGCCTGATTCAGCATCACCGTAACTGAATAGAGCGACATCAGCGCAAGGATGATAAAGGTCGGGTTTAAAAAATACTCGGCAAGGCTGTTTACCATCATCGTGCATATCCTCCCCTACAAAACGTGTTTACCTGCCGGTCTTTGCCGGCGCGCCGTAAGATTTTCTTCATACCTGTTTATAACAAAATCCATTTTAAAACTACTGATTTTTTATGGGCACAAGTGACCCAAAACCGTGGCATGAAAGCATCAATAAGATTCTTACAAGCTTAAGCCTGAGAATTTATCTCTAAAAATTAGTTCCCCCTCACCCCATCCCTCTCCCCGGCGGGGAGAGGGATGGGGTGAGGGGGAAAGATCAAATGTCTTTGGCTAGATTTCCGGATGAAACAGAGCAAATAAGCGAAAGAGAGGCAAGGTGGGAATGAGCATAAGCTCGTTACACGGGTCGAGGGGGGATCGACAGAAATACTACTGCTGCTAAACCGGAAGATTCTGAATTTACCGGTGAAGATTAAAGGGAGCTGCTAATAATTCACCTCACGACCTCTGTATGTCATTCCCGCCAAAGCGGAAATCCATAAAAAAATTAATTATCTGGATTCCCCGATCAAGTCCTAGAATGACAAGAAAAGGAGTAATGAGAGGTTGCCTGAACAAAAAGGAAGAATGGGTGAAGGAAAGCTTTGCAGGCTTTAAAGGATAAACCACTTAGACAGCGCTTGAGACTTTACAACCATTTTCAAGAGAGTTTCTCACAAACCCTATGAACGTATCGATGCTGCAGGTTTTTTCCAGCAGGGCGGAGGCGCCCAGAAGGGAGACATACTCCTTCACATTTTTACAACATTTTGCGGTAAAGGCGATGACCGGCGTGCCCGGGGACAGCCGTTTGACCTCTTCAATCACCGTGAAGCCGTCGATATCGGACATCGCCAGATCGGTTATCACCAGATCGAATGAATGTGAGAAGAACTCCTCCAGCGCCTGTCTCCCGCAACTGGCGGTCACCACCGCGTAGCCCCTCTCTCCTAAGAGAGATGCATAGGTGTTCAGGATCGCCGCCTCATCATCCACCAGCAGGATTTTCTTGTTCATGATTTCCCCTCCGCGACACAACGCAACGCTCGCATGATGCGCGTGTTGCTGAATAAAATCTCTTCCATCGCCGGCATTGGATAAATGGAAAGCTTTTATCACACATCATAATAATCGTTGCTCTTGGCAATAACGTTAGCTTTTTATTCCTGCTTACAATAACCCCCGGCGCATCGTAAGCGGTTACCGCCGATCGCCTAGCACAGTTTGGAAAATTTGACGTCGCTCAATTCCTTGTTTAATTCAATCCCTCCCATGCAATTGGTTTCCGTTTTATCCACCCATTTCACCATGCCGTTGACGCTGATGCTATCGAGGGCAGTGGCAACCGGTATTTCTATGCGAATCGACTCCCCTATGTTAATCCCGTCGACGCAGTGGAATAAGACACCCATTCCCTTGCGGCTTATGTTGATAATGGTGCACTCCTGTTTTTCAGCCATCTTTTCGTAGAGGAAGTAATACGCCTCCCGGCGGGTGGGATAGCGCGCGTACTGTCGTGTGTATTCCATGCTTCTCCCTTATAAATCGCTCCGCTATGCACGCGGCCGGCGGATACCTTCTTTACCCGTCCGGATGGTGCGCACCGCCGCGGCCGGGGGGTGACCGGTTTATGTTCGATTTTCTTTTCGGCGCATGCGATATTTTCTTTAACCCGGTGCCGTTTTTTTATCGGCGCAACCCCGGCAGCCGGATGCCCTGCGGCCAGCCGAGTTGCCGGACGATGCTCCGACCTTGCTTGCCGTTTACTTCACTGCCTCATCATGCCTGAGGTCGTTCCGGCTCGCGGCATTCGGGGTAAGCCCCTGGTAAAACATAGTACCGCATTTTGCGTGGGATGGAGCGGAATGGTCAGAAGTCAAGCGGGTCGGTAGCGCGGGTGGGTTGTAAGGGTTCAGGGCGGATTGAGGAGGGTGCAGGTACTTCGGCATGGAGCGCATAGATTCTTACATGTCGGGATCTGAGAATTTCTCTCTCTGATATGTTTACGACCGGTAGGAGCGGCTTTCAGCCGCGAATGCATCGCGCCTAAAGGCGCTCCTGCCGAAATTTCAAATATCTTTGGCTAGGATTTTAGACTCAATTGAGATTCTGCTTGAGCAGTAGCACTTTGCCCCCGACGGGCCAAGCAGTCGCTCAGCTCAATTTGGAAAACTCCAATTCATCGATCATTTTCAGACATTCCACACCCGCCGCCCAGGCGCCACCTCTTTTCTCAACCCATTTGACAATTCCGCGCACCTGCGCGGGGTTTTGCTTATCCGGCACATAAATTTCCAAACGAATGTCTGAACCCTCATCGATTCTCGTGTCGGCTTTTATCTCGAGTCCAAACCCTTTTCTGCTCATATTAACAACCAGGCAATCATGCTTCACTTCAGCCACATCACTCGCAATAATATAATCTGCTTTTAATGCCGTGGCAAATCTGCCGAAATCCCGCCGGTTCTTGTTCATGCAATCGAGCTCCTTCATTTTTCCTGCGGCCGCCTAGGTGCGTGAGGCACCACCCCCCCGGGCCTGTTCCATCCACCGGAGAAGTTCTGCCGCTACCGCCCCTCCCGCTGCTGCCAACCCTCGTATGCATAATCCAGCAGCACCCACTTCTCTTCAGGGGTTATGCTGCTTATCCTGACTCCTCCCAGATAATTAAACGGCGGGTCGTCTTTCAATTTTCGTATCCACATGAGGACCCCCTCCATCGCAACCGGGTCATTTCTCGCCGGGAGGTTTATTTCCATTTGAAGGCGAGAGCCCGTGGCGATCTCCTCCCGGGAATAGATGCGGATGCCCATTCCCTCGCGGCTGATATCGATCACCGAGCATTCCTTCCAGCCGCCGCCGCTTTCCGCGTACCGCGCCTGCAGCATGACCGGAAAGCGGATATATTTTCTTCGCTCATCCATTCGCCCGTTCGCTCCGGATGGTGAGGTTATCGGTGCACCGCATCGTATTGTCGCGTCAACCGCGCGATGGGTTGTGGGTTGTCTTATATCACAGAGCCTGAACCGGGTAAAGCCGAATCATCCCCCGGAAGGAGGAATACCGCCGCCGCCGCTTCTTACTTTCATTTGCTTTTTGACCATGTTTCGTATAAGCTTCGTCCCCGTGCCGACAGCAGCTCACCCCGTTCCGCGATAAACATCACATGATCGATCACCTCATGCTCACGGTTAACAGCCTGCCGAACGAAACCATCTATCTCGTGCTGCTCTTCAACGCATTCATTGAATACTTCTTTCCTCCCTTTCCCGGCGACACGGTCATGGTTTTCAGCGCTTATCTGGCCGGCACCGGAAAACTGGATTGCCCAACCGTTTTTTGCATATCGCTGGCGGGCAGCATGGGGGGCTTTCTCGGGCTTTTCTGTGTCGGCAAATGGTATGGAAGGGATTTCTTCTTCAAAAAGAACTACCGTTTCCTCTCGCGCGATTTGATCCTGCAGCTTGAGGGCTGGTTCGGGAAATTCGGCATCGGCCTCATCGCCGCCAACCGCTTCATTGCCGGGGCGCGTTCAGCGGTGGCGCTGTTTGCCGGCATTTCGAACATGAGGTTTGTGCCCGCCACCGCCGCCGGGTTTTTGAGCTGCCTGCTCTGGAACACTATCTTGTTATGCGGGGGCTACTACCTGGGCAAGAACTGGCAGCGCGCCGTCACCATGCTCAAGCATTACAACCAGGTTGTACTGGTACTGGTCATTGTGTTGGTTTCCTGCATGCTGTGGGCACGGAAACGGAGGAATGCTCAAGCCCCGCCCCGCTCACCCAGAGGGAATCGGGAATAGGCATTCATGGAAAGCGGAGCGGTCAGGCCCTTTTCCAGGTAATAGTTTCCCGCAGCCGCTATCATGGCCGCATTATCGGTGCATAGAGCGGGTGAAGGAATGAAAAGCCTTATATTTTCCCGCGCGCTTGCGGCTTCCATCTTTTCTCGCAGGCGCGTGTTCGCCGCAACCCCTCCGGCGATAACCACGCGATCAACACCGCACCGCGAGGCGGCCTTAAAAACCTTTGCCGCCAGAACGTCAACCACGGCCTCCTGAAAACTGGCAACAATATCTTTCACCGGCGCACGGTCAATCCCGCCGGCATGCCCGCTGACATGGCGCAATACGGCAGTTTTGATGCCGCTGAAGCTGAAATCCAACGAGTCCCCGGCAAGCATCGGCCGCGGGAACGCTATGGCGGCGGCATTGCCTTCGCGTGACATCCGGTCGATGACCACGCCCCCCGGGTAGCCCAGCCCCAGCAGTTTCGCGACCTTGTCAAACGCCTCGCCCGCCGCGTCATCCCTGGTCTGGCCCAGCGGGACGTATTTCCCCCTGGCGGTAGCGTGATAGAGGCTGGTATGCCCGCCCGAGACCACCAGACCCACAAATGGAAAGTCGCAATCATATCTTTCCAGGAAAATCGCCGTCAGGTGGCCCTCCAGATGATTGACGCCGACGAGCGGCAGGTGTCGGACATAGGCCATGGCCTTGGCGACGGAAAGGCCGATCAGCAGGGAACCCACCAGGCCCGGTCCCTGGGTTACCGCAATACCTTCGATAGCATCGAGCGCCAGCCCCGCCCTTTCCAGTGACTCATCTATCACCGGCCCTATGGCCTCAATATGTTTGCGTGAGGCGATCTCCGGCACCACGCCGCCGTATTTTTTATGAAACTCCACCTGGGATGCCACCACTGACGAAAGAACCGTCCTTCCGTCTTGTACCACGGCGGCCGCCGTTTCATCACAGGATGATTCAATCCCCAAAACCATCATCTTCGCCGCCCTCCACTGCGCGCCCAGGCTTATCTCAAAACCGGTTAATCCAGCCTGCAGCCGCGCTACTCTCTATAGCACAGTTCTCAATTTCAAAAAATATTTATTTATCGCCGCCGTGACCGGCGATCATCTCATGTCCGACAATATTTACTTGACACCCCGGTTGAGTTACGTTAAATGCTTGCAAAAACAGATCAACAAGGAGGAGTACGGCTATGAGTCAGATTGCGATGCGCGAACAAAGGTGGTCAAGGCTTATCCTGCTTCTGGTTATTTTCTGTATTATACCGCTCTTTCCGGGGTATTCCGCACTGGGCGAATCCGAAACAGCGCCCCAGGCGGTAACTGCTCCGCAAGAGCAGAAGCCGCTGGTCGTTTTTTATTCCCGCACCGGAAAAACTAAAATAGTGGCCAACGCCTTGGCACAGCATCTCTCCTGCGACAGTAAAGAAATAAAATCCACGGAACATCGCGACGGCGTTCTCGGCGCCATTACCTGCGTTCTGGATCAGCTGCTGGACCGGGATGATACTCATCTGCCATACAACAAAGACCTGAGCGCTAACAATCCCGTCATCATCGCCACGCCCATTTGGCTGGGAAAGCTCTCCTCGCCCATTAGGACCTTCATCAAACAGGTCGGCCTGAAGGATAAAGAGGTGTATCTCTTTCTCACCTTTAACGGGAGACTCACCGAAGAAAAGGAAAAGCTGCTTCTCGAGGATTTGGCGGCTCAAGGCATAACCCCCAAATCGGTCTATAAAATAATTACCAAAGAGCAGTCAGAATAAGATCTGGTAAAGGTGTTTACCTGCCAGTTGGATGATAACCGGGTCCGGATTGCGATCAGCTGGGCCATGTGT
>CAYWLT010000053.1:0-13396 GCA_964459295.1 uncultured Thermodesulfobacteriota bacterium | reverse complement strand
TCTATGTATTCACCCCCAAGGGGGCGGTGAAGCAATTCCCCCTGGGGGCCACCCCGGTTGATTTTGCCTACAGCATTCACACCGACATCGGCCACCGGTGCTCCGGCGCGCGGGTGAACGGGAGGCTGGTGAGCCTGAAATATGAGCTGCGCAACGGTGACACGGTGGAGATCATCACCTCGCCCCAGCAAAAGCCTAGCAAGGACTGGCTGCGCTTTGTCAGGACGCCCCGGGCCCGCACCAAGATCAATCACTGGGTGCGCATGGAGGAGCAGGCGCGGAGCATCGAGCTGGGCAAGCAGATCTGTGAGAAGGAATTCAAAAGACACGGGCTCAATTTCTTCAAGCTGATGAAGAAAGAGGACATGGCAAAATACCTGGACGAGCTGAAGCTGAAGAACGACGAAGAGCTGTTTACCGCCGTTGCCTACGGGAGGGCATCCGCCAAGCAGCTTCTCGCTCTTTTCATATCCCCGGAGGAGCTGCGGCAGCGGGAGGAGCCGTCAAAAATAAGGAAAATCGCCCGGCGACTGATGGGCACGGGGGAAAGCGGCGTTATCGTTGACACGGTTGATGATATCATGGTCAGGTTCGGGAAATGCTGCAGGCCGCTGCCGGGGGAAAAGATCAAGGGGTATATCACCCGGGGGCGGGGGGTGACGGTTCACGCCTACAACTGCATTCACATCCAGGGATGTGACCGGGAGCGGCTGATTGACGTGACCTGGGATGAGCGCAAGAAGTTCATCCACACCGTGACCATCGAGGTAACCTCGGAAGACAAAAAGGGGATCCTCGCCGAGATAAGCGCCTCCATCTCGTCGGCGGAGGCCAACATCTCCGATGCCGCGGCCCACCGAATTGATGACAACAAGGCGGTCGTCACCTTTGAGGTGGAGGTTAACGATTACAAGCACTTGCGGAATGTAATCCGGGCAATTGAGCGGGTCAAGGGGGTAATCAAGGTAAGCCGTTTGAACCCCTAACAGGCTGTCCAAAACCACCCATCTGCCGCGTTACGCTCACCCTTCGTCATTGCAGCGTACCAGTATGTGCGCCTCATTCCTCAGGATTTCGCGTGCCTTGCATCTGGATGTTTTTGGACAGCCTGTAAAGAGCCGGGATCTGTTAACTCAGGAAGCTTCCGTATTCGCAATATCCGGGCGCACCCTGCTGTGGGGGGCCTTGACGATGACGCCCGAGCGGATGCACCGGGTACAGACGTTCATCCGCTTGACCGTCCCGTCCTTGAGCACCCGTACCTTCTGAAGATTGGGATGCCATACCCGCGGGGTCTTGTTATTCGCATGGCTGACGTTGTGGCCAACCTGTCTTCCCTTGCCGCACACCTCACATACCTTTGACATACGCATTCCTCACTTTCCTTTACGGTGCTTATCCCTATCACACGGTCCCGTTTTTGGCAAGCATTTTTCTTCGCCGGAGATTCCCGGCGGCGCTGCCCCCCCGTGATGAACGAGACCCATAAAGGGCTTTAAAATAAGCTTGACAAGCTATTTAATACATGTTACCAGTTTCAGTGTTTTATGGTAGCTCAGCCGCACCGGGGACGGCAATAGCCTCAGGGGGGTATGCTCCCCATGTAACCCACTGATTTGAAGGAGGTTTTTGTATGGCGTTAGAAAAAATCGAATATGATGCGAGTCACTGTCAACGATGTTCAACCTGCAAGTGGGTGCATCTCTGGGAAATCAAGAGCCATCGCTTTTCCAAAAGCTGCCCTTCCCTGGTGTATGGAAAATTCGATTGCTACGCCGCCCAGGG
This sequence comes from uncultured Thermodesulfobacteriota bacterium, assembly GCA_964459295.1. Taxonomy (GTDB): domain Bacteria; phylum Desulfobacterota; class WTBG01; order WTBG01; family WTBG01; genus CAZWCD01. Next base: position 11,611 of record CAYWLT010000053.1, on the reverse strand, counting down.
TAAAAATGACATCGCCACCGGCCTGCTCAAGGGCGAACTGACCTGGGAACAGTCTCCCGAAAAGCTTCTCGAGATCATCTACCGCTGCCCCATGTGCGCGGCCTGCGACATCAACTGCAAGCGGGTAATGGACCTTGATATCATCGGCGTGCTTGAAGCATTGAGGGAGGAAGCCTGCGAGAAAGGCTACGGTCCCCTGCCGGCGCATAAGGAATTCATCAACAGCATAGAGCAGTACGATAACGTGTGGATGCAGCCGCGTAACCGGCGGGCCAACTGGGCGAGGAAGCTCGACATCAAGGACCTGAGCAATCCCAAGGAGAAGGCCGAGGTGCTGTATTACGTCGGGTGCACCTATGCCTACAAGCCCGGGGTTACCAACATCCCCATCGGTACCGCCGAGATCCTCAAGCAGGCGGGGATCGACTTCGGCATACTGGGTGCCAAGGAGGTGTGCTGCGGCGGTATCTGTGACAACGTGGGCGACAAGAAGAGCTTCGCCGCCATCGCCGACGAAAACCTGAAAATCTTCAAGGAAACCGGCGCCAAGACCATCGTTACCAACTGTCCCGGCTGCTTTATGACCTTTGGTGAAAAATATGCGCGCCACCTGAAAATCAACACATCGGATATGGACTACCAGGTGGTGCATTCATCGGTATACCTCAATGACCTCATCCAGAAGGGTGTCATAAAGCTTAAGAAACCGGTGGACATGACCGTGACCTACCACGATCCCTGCCATCTTGGACGGCGGGGAGAGGCATATAAACACTGGGAGGGGAAACGGATCGAGTACGGTCTCACCGATCCCCCCCGCGAGCTCCCTCGCGGCACAGAGGGACACTATGAGGCTCCACGGGAAATTTTAAACGCCATACCCGGAGTGAACCTGGTGGAAATGGAGCGCATCAGGGAGTATTCCTGGTGCTGCGGTTCCGGCGCAGGGGCAAAATCAGCGTTTCCCGACTTTGCCCTTTCAACCGGCAAGGAAAGAATTGAAGAGGCCCAATCTACCGGAGCAAGCGCCATCGTGAGCGCCTGCCCCTGGTGCGAGACCCACTTAAAGGACGCCATTGATTCCATGGGCGAATCAATGAAGGTATACAGCCTGGTGGAGCTGATAAAGCAGGCCATGTAAGAACCGCGAATCTTTTCATCCGTTGAGAGCGCACACACCACACCGCCATCATGCATGGCGGTGTGGCCGCTTTCACGGATCAACCCACCGTCACCCACGACCGGTCCATCCCTTTATGCCGCATGATTAAAATACTTTCTCCCGTCAGCCGGGTTGATGAAGTCGACGAGGTTATCACGGCCGGAGCCGATGAGCTCTACTGCGGGGTCATGCCTGATGACTGGCGGCAGCAGTACACCGTGGCCGCTTCGCTCAACCGGCGGCAGGAGGACAATGCCGTACCCGGCACCAGTCCCCATTTCAAAAGCTTCGCCGCGCTTGCCGAAAGCGTGCAGCGGGCCCACGCCCGGCAGGTCCCGGTTTTTTTAACCTTGAACGAGCACTACTACACCCATGACCAGCATCCCCTCCTGCTCTCTTATATCGACCGGGCGATTGAGGCGCAGGTCGACGCCCTCATCGTGGGCGATGTCGCCCTGATGGTGACTCTGCAGGAGCGGCGGGTGCCGCTGGCCATGCACGTCAGCACCGCCGGCACCGTTTTTAATGCCGAGGCCGTCCGTTTTTACCGCGAGCTGGGCGCCGCGCGGGTCATACTGCCGCGGCACCTCACCCTCGAGGAGATTACCGCCCTTGCCGGCGAGGTCCCGGACATGGCGCTCGAGGTATTCATCCTCAACTCGCGCTGCGCCAACGTTGACGGCTTTTGCACCTTTCAGCACGGCATGGCCGATCTCTTCGCCGACGAGGAAACCAAGCGCTCCCATCTAAACGCCTGCATGCTGCCCTACAACATCGGCGTCTTCGGCGAGCAGGCCGCCAAGCTGGACCCGGCGGTCAAGGAAAACATCTCCTGGGAGCGGCAATGCATCTGGTCGGGGCTGCACATTGACGACCGGCCCTGCGGGGGCTGCGCCCTCTATGAATTTAATCAGGCGGGGGTGTACGGGGTGAAGATTGTGGGGCGGGAAAACGAGACGGACAAAAAGATCAAGGACGTCACCTTTATACGCACCGCGCGCTCTATGCTCGCCGAAGCAGGACTCGGCAGGGATGAATTCCGGAAGCGGGTGCGCGCCCTGTACCGGGAAACCTACCGGTGGCCCTGCCTGATATTCAAGTGCTACTATCCCTCGGTGCTCCTGCCCTGACCGGTTGTTTGCGATTCATGACCGCCCAAAACAAAACCTCATGGTCTCCATCACCGCGACGGTGCGATAAACCATGAGGCTTTGCTGAAACCAACGGTATGTTGCTACGATCTTACTTTTTCTTCTTTGCTGCCTTTTTCTTTGCTGGTTTCTTTGCTGCTTTCTTTGCCGGTTTCTTTGCTGCCATTAGTCCCTCCTTGCTGTAGGTTAGTACTTACCCGTTTAACCTCCCGTGAGGCTAAACATCGCATTGCAATCAAACTATACTGTAAGTTCGATTGGCAATTTCAAAACTTTAGTTAATTTTTCAATGAGCTCACTTCCAAGTTGTTCTAAATGTAGCATTATAATTTTTTTAGTCAAGAAAAAATTTCGCATGAACGCAAAAAAAATGCATGGGCGCGGTTCCGAGGCATGCGTCGCGTGAAGGACGATCCCTCCTCATCCCTTGCCAGTCGCGGCGTCGCGCATCATAACCGCTTTTTTATCGCTACCCCGCCGGCATAAAAAATTTTTATCCGTGGCAACTCAAGGGAGGACAGCAACGCTCGCAGCAACCGGAGGAAAAGCGCCGCGCGACAACTTCAGGCCACGGGCTCGCAGTTTTATTTTTTCATCCCCGTCTTCTTCACCGTATCATTCAGAACTGGGCGAAGGCGAAGGCGCCTTCAATGTCCTCGAATACCGGTTTTGATGACAGGTGCACCCCGCGCGCATAAAATTTCCTCCCCGTAATCAGCACCAGCGACTTCTTCCCGGAACTCTTACGCACTAAATCATCGATCTGCTCATCGTTCACCAGGCGGTGCCTGGAATCGGCGTAGCCCAACCCGTATTTTAGTTCACCCCTGCTGAGCAGGAAAATATCATTCCGCTTATAATACCAGCATACGGCGCCAACCAAATGACTGTCTGAGACGATGATTGTGTCCGCCTGGATCCTATCCGCATGGCGCAGGAGAAATGCACCGGGCGCCTTTTGCATCGCGAGTTGATCAGGCATAATGAAATGCGCATTGAACATGAGGATCGCCGAAGCGGCACCGTAATAGATTGTTTTTCTCCGGACATCCGATACCCTGATGGACAGGAGTAGGAATCCACTCCCCGCCAAGAGCGCCGCGGATGTCAGAATCCATTTCCAGGTTTCCGCCTGACCGTAGATTTTAAATCCGAAAAAACCGGTCATTTGACTCGCTATCAGCACAGCCAGTGCGGCAAGCAAAAGCAGGGCCATGATAAGGGCAGCGATGGCGAACGGTTTTCCTTTCCTCCGCGCATCAAAATTCGCAAGTCCGGCGGTCATGAGAATGATCAGAGGCGGAAAACAGGGCAGTATGTAAGACATCAGCTTACCTCGTGAGGCCGAGAAAAAAATGAAAGGAAAGAGAAACCAGCAGACGGCAAATCGAACGAATGAGTTCTTAAGGCCTGTCTCATTTCTGGCGGGAATCATGGCGGGAAGCAGGGCCGTCCAGGGAAGCGCACCTCCCATGATTACCGGAATATATAACCAGAAGGGTTCCGGATGCTGACCGGCCGCGGGCGCAACGAACCGCTGGATATGTTCGTTCCAGAAAAAGTGGTTCCAGAAATCGCCCTCGCGGAGATGAACCATCACGCACCAGGGGAGTGAAATTACGATGGCGGTGATAACCGGTACCCAGGCGATTGCAAGCAGGTCTTTTGACCGGTGCTCCCAGATCATGAAAGGCACGATTACGACAACCGGTAGAGCGAAGGCGGCGAATCCCTTGGTGAGGAAAGCCAGACCACAGGCAATCCCGAGCAGTAGCAGAAATATAATTTTCTTTCCGAACCTGACTTCCCGATAAGCACAAAAGAAGGAAGCCGCGGCCGCGGTGATGAACATGGAAAAAAGGCTGTCCAGCGTGCCGCAAACGCCAAGGATGATGACTTCAATGCAGGTGAGAAATGTCGCGGCGGCGAGGATTCCTGCCGAATCCCCTCCGCCGAATCTTCTGACCAGGAGGAATAGTAACAGGGCGGAGATTCCGGCGGCCAGCGCGGGTACAAATCGCACGGCGCACGCATTTGCACCAAACAGCATCATCGATCCGGCGTTGAACCAGTACCCAAGCGCCGGTTTCTCAAAATACCTGAGGCCGTTGAGATGAGGAACGATCCAGTCCCCTGAAACCAGCATCTCGCGCGGAATCTCAGCGTAGCGGGTCTCGTCAGGGATGACCATCGGCCGCACGCCAAGCGGCACGATATAGAGCAAGAGAAAAAGCCCCGGGAGCGCAAGGGAAGATTTTTTCATAGCCTTATAGATTGCGGCCGGATACGCCAGCCGCCATACGATTGTCTGAGCGCTGCATTATTCTCCCGTGGTCATACTTGGGAAATATTTACCCGAGAGAAGAAAAAAGGATTGTCAGAGGTCGGAAAGTTCCCCATGCCACAATAATTATCACTGATTCATATCGAGCACTTAAAGGCCCTGCCCGGGATCATTCCCAGCTTCAGCGGTCTGGTACTGAGCGCGGATCTATCTATATCCCGGACTGCATCAACCATCTTCTTTATGGTATAGCCCAGGGAAAGGGCCACATCGAGTATGTGGGCAAACTGCTTCCGGTACAACCCCCCTTCCACCTCCGCATGGACCGGCAATACCTGGATGACCGAACTATCCGCCCTTGATTTCAGCTTTTCAAGCACGCCATCAACGCCCGTTTCCTCGATACAGGGAAGGTTGGAAGGAATCTCAACCATGCCATTCTCCTGAAATATGAATGGTTCTTCCGCCCGGGTGCAGCTCAGATAGTTAAAATCAAAATCAGAAACCGTTTTGAGCGCCTTGAAATTCATTAGCCATCCCGGCGCGCCGAAACCGGCTGGTTTTTCACCGGTTATTCCGCGATAGGCTTCCACCATCTTCACAAACCAGCGGGCGATATGTCGCGCGCTCATGAGGTGAAGCCAGTCCTGCCACAGACGGTGATCCCAGGCATGGCACGCAATTTCATGTCCGCCCTCGGCAAGCTGCCGCACTGCTTCCGGAAAGCCTGCGCCAATAAGGGGTGCCGGTAAAATAGTTCCATAGAGGGCGGATTTCAGTCCATACATGCCCGGTGCATTAGTCCGAATCATTTTGAGGAGAAAGCGCGGTCGTACGAGCTGCAAAACGGCCAGACCCGACCGGTCGGGGCCAAAACTTACAAAAAAACTGGCATGCACGGATCGCCCGGCTAGGATCTCCATGAGAGCGGGCAGGCCTACTCTCATTCCCCTCCGGGTATCAATGTCTACCTTGAGTACAAGTACCGGCACGGTCAACCTCTTCCAAAAAACTGTCCAGGGTGCGTTTCAGCGCCTCATCAAGTCCTATTTTAGGATTCCATCCCAGCTCATTTCGTGCTTTTTCTATATTCGGCACCCTGGTCTGCATATCCTGGTAGCTTCGTCCATAGTAGGCGTCAGCATTCTGGACTATGATTTCTGAGTAGATCCCGTCATTGCGGTGCAGCGGGTGGTTTTTGAACATTGATAAAAGCCGTGCGGCAAGGTCCTTGATGGTGCAGTTATTGGCGGGATTTCCAATATTGAATATCTTGCCCGATGCCTTACCATGCTCATTTTCAATAATCTTCATGATTGCGTCGATGCCGTCGTCGATATAAGTAAATGACCTGCTTTGACTGCCGCCATCAACCAGTATTATGGGATCGCGGCATACCAGTGATGCAATAAACTGGGTTACCACCCGCGAAGATCCCTCCTTGGCGGTTTCCAGGGAATCCAGCCGGGGACCGATCCAGTTGAAAGGCCTGATCAGCGTGAATTCAAGATTACCTTGCTGTCCATAGGTCCAGATAACCCGGTCAAGCAGCTGCTTTGAACAGGCATAGATCCACCGCCCCTTGTGAATCGGGCCGAGGACGAGACTGGAGGTTTCCTCGTCAAAGGCTGCGTCCGGACACATGCCGTATACTTCGGATGTGGAGGGGAATATGATTCTTTTCTTATATTTTACGCACTGCCGGACGATCCCCAGGTTCTCTTCAAAATCAAGCTCAAAAACCCCCAGCGGATTGTCCAGGTAGAGCTTGGGCGTGGCGATCGCCACGAGCGGCAATACCACATCACACTTTTTGACATGGTATTCTATCCACTCCTTATTGATGGAAATATCACCCTCCACAAAGGTAAACCGCTCATTAGTAATGACCGCTCCAAGCTTGCTCCGACCGAGGTCCATTCCGTACACCTGCCAGTCGGTATCGGCAAGAATCCTCTGGCTCAGATGGGAGCCAATAAATCCATTTACTCCGAGAATAAGGATCTTCATTGCAGCAACTCCCCTTCATGATCTTTAAAAAACGCGAGCAGTTCATCGCCTTTTAATACCGTCTTATCGATCTCGATTTCAATGAGCTCGATGCTGCCCTTCCCGGCGCCGACAAGTGGCTTTGCATCACGCACGACAATAATGCCTGCCGGATAAAGGATATCCACATGCGGCCGTGCATCCCAGACAGTGAGTTTTTCTGCACCAAGAAAACAGAAGGCGCCGGGATAGGGCCTGGTTACCCCGCGAATAAGGTTGTATAGTTCCAGGGCGGACTTTTGCCAGTTTATGCGTCCATCGTCCGGCTTTCTTCCCCCGTAATATGATCCCCGGCTCAAATCCTGGGGGAACTTGGGAATATGCTTTGCCTTAATCCCGGGCAGAACTTCATCAAGCATGGCGCTTGCCGCCTGCACCAGTTTGTCAAAAAGGGTTTGGGCGGTATCGTCGAATGCTATTTCCACTTTTTTTTGCGCCACAATGGGTCCCGCATCCGGTTTTGCCACCATCTCATGAAGGGTGACGCCGGTTAAGGTTTCACCCTTGATAATAACCCAGTTCACCGGACATCTTCCCCGGTATGCCGGCAGGTATGATCCGTGCAGGTTGTAAGCACCCAGCGGCGGTATAGCAAGAATCTCCCGGGGAAGCATCTTCCGGTAATAAAAGCTGAATATGATTTCGGGCCGTTCCTCCCGTATCCTGGCTATCCAGGAAGGCGTATGGGGATTTTCGGGAGTGACACACGGTATTGCCGACTGGCGGCAGCGCTCGGCCACCGAACCGAACCAGATATGTTCATCAGCATCGTCCTCATGGGTAAAAACCAGCGGAATGGTAAACCCCGCTTCCAGGAGCTTGCTGATCCCCATAACACCCATGTTGTGGTATGCAAATACGATGGCTTTCATGAATGGACTTTTCTGACGATGTAGGGGGGTCTTTTTTTCACCTGGCGGTAAATGCGTCCCACATATTCGCCCATGACCCCGAAGGCCAGAAACTGGGTGCCAACCAAGAAAAAGAGAATGGCAAACAGGGTAAAAATACCCTGCACCGCCCATTGTTCACCGAAGTAAAATCGGGCGATGATAAGTACCAAACCAAAGGAGATACCAAATAGCGCCATCAGGAATCCTACATACAGCATGAACTTCAGGGGGAAATCCGAAAAGGCGGTGACCAGGTCAAACTGCAGGGATATGAGTTTGGTCAGGGAATATTTTGTTTCTCCCGCAAAACGCTCCTCATGCCCCACCTCTATTTCAATCAACTTCTTGGCGAAGGAGACGGCCAGTGCGGGTATAAAGGTTGAGTATTCCTGGCTGTTCACCATGTTATCAACCACCTGGCGGCTGTAACCCCTGAGCATGCATCCCCAATCCTTGAGGCCCACACCGGTAATGCGCCGGGTAATCATATTGATAAGCCTGCTGGCCGTTCTCCTGAACAGTGAATCCCTGCGTATCCTTCTGATCGTGCCCACGACTTCGTAGCCTCCCCGGTCCATGAGCTCGACGATGCGGGGAATCTCCTCCGGCGGGTTCTGAAGGTCCGCATCCAGGGTGATGATAATCTCTCCATCGCTGTTTCTAAAACCGGCAAACACCGCCGCATGTTGTCCGAAGTTTCTCATCAGCTCAACCACTTTTATTTTTCCGCCCGCGTGCCGCTTGAGCAGATCGAGCGAATGATCGCTGCTGCCGTCATCCACCATGATGATCTCATAGTCGCGCCCCAGGCCCTCCATCACCGGTACAATTCTATTGAACAGTTTTTCAAGTACCTGTTCCTCATTGTACACCGGTATCACCACGGACACCTTCCGCCCCGCCCCATCTTTATGGTTCATCTCCGCGCCCTTATAGGTCCATTCCCGCTGCAAAAAGTTTTCATGCAATAATCTCCCGCACGGCTTCAATTACCCGCTGCACCTGCAATCCATCCATGCCGGGATAGAGCGGGAGGCTCACGATTTTTGCGGCAACATCCTCGGTTACCGGCAGATGGGTTGCGCCGAAGCGCCGCTTCACGTAGCTTAAGGTGTGGCACGCGGGAAAGTGGAGCCCATAGCCGATATTTCTTTCAGCCAGGGCTTCCATAAAATGACGGCGCTCCATGGATTTTATTTTAACCACAAAGAGGTGCCATGCATGACCATGATCGTACGGGGGCGCTCCGGGCAGGTCAAGACCGGCGAGCGCCGAGAGGCCCTTAACATACCGCCGGGCAATCACATTTCTTTTCTGAGTGATCGTTTGTAGTTTGGCAAGCTGGGTAATGCCGATAGCCGCCTGCAGATCGGTCAGATTATACTTAAATCCCGGATCGAGTATATCGTAGCTCGGGTCCGACCCCTTCCCATAGCGTTTCCAGGCGTCGCGTTCTATGCCGTGAAAACGATGCAGACGCAGCTTGTGCGTGAGATCTTCATCATTGGTGGTTATCATGCCGCCTTCGCCGGTGGTGATATTCTTGATGGGGTGAAAGGAGAATATGGCGGTGTGTTTGTGGCCGATATGCCTGCCCTGATAATAGGTGCCGATTGCATGGGCGGCATCCTCAATGACGGGTATGGCACCCGCCGCCGCCTCGATCGCCTCCATGTCCGCCGGCGCACCGGCATAATGCACCGGGATAATAGCCTTTGTCCTGCCGGTGATGAGCCTTGCTATTTCATCTTTTCTCACCAGGAGCGTGTCATAGTCGATATCGGCAAAAACGGGGCGCGCGCCGGCGAGCACTATCTGATTGACGGTGGATGCAAAGGTCAGGGAGGGGGTTATTACCTCATCGCCATCTTTGATTCCCAAAGACTTTAAAACAATGTGCATCCCGGCAGTAGCCGAGCTCATGGTGAGGGCGTAGCGCGCCCCGGTAAGCTCGATAAATCGCCGCTCGAACTCTGCGCACCGGGGCCCGGTGGTAATCCACCCTGACTTTAAAACCTCCGCCACCGACTGGATTTCCTCTTCCCCCAGAAACGGCCGGCTCATGGGTATAAATTCGTTCATCGGCGCACCCCTCTCTCTCCGGGTGAATTACATTAAACACCGTTCCCTCACTGCTTGTTGAGTCTCCATAACTCGAGCCGCTCTTATCCGGGCCGGGCCGGGTTCTGCAAGCAGGGCTCTCCTTTCGATTGCAAGAGAGCGAAGATTTCATGATTCAGCCTTTTGAAAAATATCATGGCGTAGCCGGAAAGAACAATAACCGGCGCGCACTTTTTGTTGATAGCAAAGGATGAACGAAAAAAGAGCGGCGGCTTTTCCAGAAAGGGTTTGCCTGACAGATGCGAGACAAGAAAATCACCGGTCGGGGCCATTTCCCGGGCTATTTCCGCAACGCGCGGTTCATCCGGCGTCCACAGGGAGTGGTCAAGAATATTTACGCACAAGAGGAAAGCGGTTACAGCGAGCAGGGATTTGACGTAGTTGTTCATCATTGCACCGGGAATAATGGCCTGTCGGAATACAAAAAACACCCTACAATCTACACGACTGCCGTGCGCTGCTGAATAGAGACGGGTGAGGGTCCTTTATGCACGAAGCGTGTTTATCCCCAATGCCGATCAGCGTAATAAAGAAACATTAAAACAGGATTAAAACTAAATTAAAACAACGTAATGCCGCTTCATCGTCTTATACATATTCATCTCCGGTGTTCCAACCAGAGGGTTTTCCATGCGTACAACCATGCATCCCGTTTGCCGTTTCTTAGAGGGCTCAGCGCCGTCCGGAACAATACCCCTTTGATCATCACCGTATATCTTCTCCCGGTCTCTCCTATTATGATTATTATTTTTTAATCTTCTTTTAATGCCCGCTTAAAGTTGATGGTATACGGTAATCATCATTACCATAATCATGCGGAAAGTTTAGCGTGGCTGTCGGGAAATGCCGGAGACCATGATCAAGAAATTGTTCAGCGTAATTGACGGGCGGATTGCCCTGGTGATCTTTTCAATCCTCCTGGGACTCCTCTCCATATACGGTCGAGAGATTTCACCACACGACGAGGAACGATTCGCCGGGATTGCCCGGGAAATGATCATCAAGGGAGATTACCTTCAACCCCGGCTCAACGGTGTACCATTTAATGAGTATCCCTTCCTGGGTTATCTTCCCTCGATGGGGGGGATGCGGCTGTTCGGCGTCTGCAGTCCGTTTGTGGTTCACCTGTGCGGCGTACTTCTGGGCACGGCAACCGTCTGGCTCACCTTTCTTATGGGCAGGCAGCTCGGAGGCAGGCGGATTGGCCTTCTCTCGGGATTCATCCTCCAGACGACCTCTGGATTCATTATCATTTCACGAAGCGCCACGGTTGATCCTGCTCTTCTTTTCGCTGTCACCCTGTCCCTTTACGGATTTTTGGCGGCGTGCATGCGCCCGTGCCGCGCCGCGCCGTATCGTATACTTTTCTTCACCGCAATGGCAGCGGGATTTCTGGTTAAGGGGCTAATCGGTGCGGGGATCCCCCTTGCGGTCGCATTGGCCTATCTTGTGATGAGACGGGACACCCGGCACATAAGCAGGTTCTTCCTCAACCGGACGGCGCTCTGCCTTGTCCTTCCCGTGCTCTTCTGGATTGGCGCGCTCGCGCGCTCCGGAAGCGAAAACAGCATTGGTCAAGTATTGCAACAGAGTCTATTTCGGTTTGTTTCGCCATCGGCTGATCACCATCATCCTCCCTATTTCTACTGTATCACCATTGTCGGTCACCTCCTTCCATGGTCCCTCTTGCCAATTTTCTTGCTCTGGATGAGGTTTGGACCGGCAAAACGCAAGCTATGCGAGCTGGACCGAAACGCAATCTTTCCCGCGGTGTGGTGCGCAACCGTATTCTTTGCCCTTTCCCTTTCGTCGGCCAAGAGGCCAATCTATCTCGGACCGATTTATCCTCCCTGGGCAATCATTGCTGCCATGCTCTGGGAGCGATTGAGACAGAGAATTCGTGTGCCTCCGGTGCTGGAAACCCGTTTACCCGCGCTTGGCCTCAAGGTGT
>CAYWLT010000052.1:9440-13399 GCA_964459295.1 uncultured Thermodesulfobacteriota bacterium | reverse complement strand
TACCGGGCCTACAGGAGTCTTTCACTCCCTTGAAGATGCGCCCTGCCGGGCGCACCAAAAAAAAGGCAGAGCATGTGCTGCTCTGCCTTTTGTCCACCCCGCGATGTGTGTTGTGCTTTTTAGCCCAAGGGCGGGACCACCCTTATGCCGTGGTAGGTCGGGTAATTGAAGTATTGTTCAATCACGTTATATACCACAGTCGTAACGTTGGCCCTGCCGCCGTGATAGAAGGTGTGCAGAAAGTTCACCCAGTAGCCGTATATGGCATCGCGATCTTCGGCCTCTTGATACTTGAAAATATCGTATTCGTTGCCCATGGTAGGCGCCCAGCAATGCAGCACCTTGGGAATCGCCCTAACCTCATAGTGAATGCCGTAATCGAAGCCGGGCCCGTTCGGATCAAAACAATTCTTCTGGGGATGCTCCTGCTGCAGGAAGCCGATGCTGCAGATGGGGTTAGCCATCATGTTGGCGAAGGTGTGGGTCTCTTTATAGCCGGCCTGATAGAGTGGGCTTCTTTCCGAAGGCTGGGTAAAGAGCTCGAGCGTCACCAGCTTCGTCTTGTCAAAATTGTTTATGTCGCTGTAAATACCCCTCATGATCTGGTAGTACTGGGTGATCCTGTCGGGCGGGTCATCCCGCTTCAGCTGCTCCAGTACCGGGAGGAGTTCCTGCAGCGTTTCGCGCGACGGGCAGAGGGCGGTTCCTTTTACCGCGATATTGATATTAAAGGCGCTGTCGCCCCGGCCTTTCCAGTTCCCATACGTAGCGACCATGCCGTGGTGAATACCGCCGTTTTTCATGATCGTGGGCGGCCCCTCTTCTCCCACGTTCAGCCTTTCATCGTAGTAATAATACCGCTCCGAACATCCCCACTTCATGAAATCGTCGGTGAGCTGGCGAACCTGATATTTGCGCCACCGGTTGTCGATGTTTGACCACAGAACGCCGTCGCCGGCGGAATCGGTGTTGAGGTTGTGCTGCACGCAGTACTCGGCGCTCTTGTATTTGCCTTCCGAAGTGGAGAACACATCACGGGTATACCACCATTTCCGGTTGGCGACATACCGCGCATGCGCCTCCCTGGTCTTGAAGGTGGGCAGAACGGTAACAAGTGAGGTTAAGCCCGCCATTTTGAGAAAGGTTCTTCTGGCGGAAAGATTATTGCCCGAAAAAACATTCTTGATTTTCTCTTTCATGGTCTTACCTCCCCGTTATTAGGTTCCAGTAATGGTGCTTGCAACGCCTCTGGAGCCGGCCACTCACTTGTCTCTGTAATCACCCCCTTTCAATTACATACCGACTCCGGAACTTGACCTCATGGAGTTTAAAAATAATATAATTAAACAAACCCGTTATTGCAAGGGAAAAATTGAAAGCGGACGGTTGAGCGGATCCACCGGTCCGCTTGTTTGCCGGTTAGACGGTTAAGCGGAACGCCGCCAAGGGTGAAGCATGGGAGCACTGGAAGATGAAATGCCGGGTACCCACACTGGAGGGACACGCTGCTGTGGCCGCCTACGCTGTGCCTAACCATGTAGGAGCAACCGTCGTCCCCACCGTAATCAGGGGTCAGGTTATCGGGCACTGTGTCACAGGCCTTCGCGGTTCGAAATCCGCAATCGAAGGTTGCCCTGCTTCTCCAAAATATGCTAACATTGAATCAACATGTTCCCGGAAGGATGAATCGCATGACAAAAAAACATAATTTAGGATACTGTGTAATGACCGGAATACATCGAACAAACGGCTTTATCACCGCACTTCTGCTTTTATTCGTGGTATTCTTTTTCAGCACAACCCCTGCCGGAGCAAGGAACGGTCCCGGCAAGGAACTTGCGGGCCTGGTCCAGCCGGGGGATCAGTTCGGCGGTTTTAAAAAAGCTGCTGAATCCGAGTATTATTTCCCTGACACGCTTTTTGAATACATCAACGGCGGCGCGGAGCTTTTTCTCACCTACGGATTTGTTGCGCTCATGGTCACGCAGTTTATCGAGAAGGGAAATCCCGCTCACCGGGCTACCCTGGAGATTTATAACATGGGCTCGATTGAGAACGCCTTCGGGGTATCCCGGACTGAAGAGGGAGGAAAGCCATACAAGTTGCCGGGCGGCGCGGAGGGAAGTCTGGGAAACGGTATGCTTCAGTTTTACAAGGGTTGTTTTTATGTAAAGATTTTTCTTCCCCCGACGTCCAAGGCATTTCCCGCAGTGGCCGAGCACATCGGCAAAACCGTCGAAGGGCGGATCAAGGGCGGCTTTGCCAGGCCGGATTTCTTCAACTTGCTGCCGCATTCTGATCGCCATACCGGCAGCGAAAATTACACAAGCAAAGATTTCCTGGGACAGCCCTTTTTCAATCGCATCGCCTCCGCCCGCTATGCCCGGGGCGAGAATATGTATACGGTTTTTCTGTCCACAGAATCCGATACGAACGCCGCTGAGAACCTCGGGAAATATAAAGAGTACCTGATACAGGAAAATGCTTACCTGAGCGACCTGCCGGGCGGCATGCGGGGCTTTACCGGCCGGGACCCATACTACGGCAATTGCGCTATTACTATCATCAAGGGGAGGATTGCCGGAGTTCTGAGCAATCCCGAACATGCAGTATCGATTTTACAAAGCATGGGAGGCAGAATCGATGAAAAAAAATAAATCGGTTTACACCCGCAGGGAATTTTTAAAAACATCGGCACGGGGCCTGGCTATCAGCGGCGTTTCTCCCTTCCTAACCAAATCGCCGCTGTTCTCGCTGTTGCAGGAGAACGATGAACTATCCTACCGGATACTGGGGCGAACCGGCCTCAAGGTAACCATGGTCAGCTTCGGGGTGATGACCACCGACAATCCCGGCGTCGTTGCAAAGGCGATACGCATGGGGATAAACCATTTCGACACGGCCAATGTTTACCAGTCGGGCAACAACGAAAAGATGCTGGGCGAGGTTATCAAAAGAGAGCATGCCCGGGACAGGCTGATTATCGCGACCAAGGTGGCGCTGGGGCGGGATAAATCTTCCGGCCGGTTCACGGCCGATGCCAGCAAGGAGGCTTTTATCCGGCAATATGAAGAAGGATTGAAGCGGCTGCAGATGGAGTATGTTGATATAGTCTATGTGCACAATATCCTGTCCCCGGAGATGGTTTTTCATGAGCCGGTACTTGAGGCGTTAACGCGGCTGAAAAAGGAAGGAAAGGTGCGCTTCGCCGGCATTTCCACCCATCAACGGGAAGAGGAAGTCATCCGAGAAACGATCAAGCGGGATTTTTACGATGTGATTCTCACCGCCTACAATTTCAAAAAAGACAACCGGGAGGCAATACGGCAGGCCGTCGCGGCCGCGGCGCAGAAAGGCATCGGCATCGTCGCCATGAAGACCCAGGTCGGGGGATACGATGTGTCCGCGCTCGGAATCAGCCCCTTCCAGGCCTGCCTTAAATGGGCGCTCAATGACCCCAATGTCTCCTGTGCCATTCCCGGCATCACCAATTTTAAGCAGCTCGATGAAAACTTCGCGATCATGAAGCAGTTCGAGCTTTCCCCCAAAGATCTCAAGCAGCTAAGCCGGTACTCAGCCTACCTCAACGGCACCTACTGCCAGGGATGCGGGCAGTGCGTGGGGAGCTGCCTCCGCCGCCTGGACATTCCCGAGTATATGCGGTCGCACATGTATCTTACCGGATATAAGGATACCGAACAAGCTCTGGGGCTCCTGCGGGAAATCGCCTCGTCTGCCC
Organism: uncultured Thermodesulfobacteriota bacterium; assembly: GCA_964459295.1. Taxonomy (GTDB): domain Bacteria; phylum Desulfobacterota; class WTBG01; order WTBG01; family WTBG01; genus CAZWCD01. The sequence goes on along the minus strand of CAYWLT010000052.1, from coordinate 9,660 downwards.
CGACCAATCCCTGCAGTTCATGCGAATCATGTTCCGCCTGCTGCCCCAATGGAATCGATATCCGGGGAAGGATGAAGGAACTGCACGCGCTACAGGCATGAGGAAAGAGGGGGAAAGACGGAGGGTGTAATGCTGGAGTGATGGAGTAGGGGAGTAATGGAAAGAGGATGCGGATTTCCGGATGCTGGGTGCCGGCTCCTCATCATGAAGGGACCTGCGC
>CAYWLT010000052.1:0-9340 GCA_964459295.1 uncultured Thermodesulfobacteriota bacterium | reverse complement strand
CTTCGTGGTGAAAGTTTAGGGTTCAGGGATGAAGGGTGCAGGGTCAACCTCACGCCTCCTGCATCCTGCATTCTGTATCATGCATCCTGCATCATGTCTCCCGCTTCTTCCCCCTCCTCTTCAAACATCCCGCCCGCCAGCAGGGCATCGGCATCTCCGGCGGGAAGCTTCTGCACATCCTTGAGCTTTCTCCCCACCGCCCGCGACCGCACCCTCGCCTTTTCGATGGTATCGGTTGCCTGGTGCAGTTTCTTCTCCACCGCCTCCAGCACGTCTCCATACTTGGTCCACTCGGTCTTGACTGCCGCGAGCAGGTTCCAGACCTCGCTCGACCGTTTCTGGATGGCGAGGGTGCGGAAGCCCATCTGCAGGCTGTTCAAAATAGACCACAGGGTGGTCGGGCCGGCGATGACCACGCGGCACTCCCGCTGAATCACCTCGGTCAAGCCGGTCCGGCGGATGACTTCGGCAAAAAGGCCTTCGATGGGCAGGAAGAGAATGCCGAAGTCGGTGGTCCTGGGCGGATTCAGGTACTTGCTGCAGATATCCCCTGCGCAGGCCCTCACGCGGTTCTCAAGCTGCTTGCCCGCCTGTTCAACCGCATCAATCTCTGCCCGCTCCTGGGCATCCAGCAGGCGCTGATAATCCTCAACCGGAAACTTGGCGTCGATGGGGAGCCAGACAACTTCTTCCTTGTCATCACCCTGCCCCGGCAACCTTATCGCATATTCGACCCTCTCCCCGCCGTCCTTCGTGGCCAGGTTGACGGCAAACTGATCGGGATTTAAGACCTGCTCCAGCATCGCGCCGAGTTGCACTTCGCCCCACGTCCCCCGCGTCTTGACGTTGGTGAGCACCTTCTTCAGATCGCCCACGCCGGTGGCCAGCGACTGCATCTCCCCGAGACCCTTGTGCACCAGCTCCAACCGCTCGCTCACCAGCTTGAATGACTCCCCCAAGCGCTTCTCCAGCGTTCCCTGGAGTTTTTCGTCCACCGTTTGCCGCATCTGTTCCAGCTGCTTCGCGTTGTCGCTCTGCATGCTCTGGAGCTTTTCCTCCACGGTCACCCGGACCGCCTCCAACTTCTTTTCATTTGATTCGGACAGTTTTCCGATTTCGACCGACATCTTCTCAAGCTGACTTTTCTGCAGATTGGCAATCTCAGCCATGGTTCTGGTAATCGCCTCCATTATGCCCCTGAGTGACGCAATAACTTCTTCGCGCAACTGCTTGGAACCGGTGGCGGACTCGGCGCGGACCGCATCCAGCCGCTCCCCACTGGCCTTGGCAAAGGTCGCCAGCTGATCGGAAAAGGCATCGAGCTGCCCCTTCTGCATGGTGGCCGCATCCATCATTCGCCGAACCACCGAATCACCGAAGGTTTTTAATGATTCGACCAGTTCCTGCCTCTGCTCCCGGGCGGTTTTGCCCGACTCTTCTCTGTTCCGGGCCACCTCATCCCTGACTGTGTGCTCGATGCGTTCCTGCGCCTTGTCGAACGCATCAAAGCGGGTGAACAGCGCTGCCGGGTCCGACCGGGTCACTTTTCTCAGCAGCACCATTAAGAAGACCACGGTCACTACCAGCAAGGCAAATATTGCAAACAGTATTATATCAACCATGCGTAACCTCCCTTGAGGACATTCACAATTGTACCATCATACACGCGGCGCATGCGAATGGGAAGGTTTTTTGCAGCAGGGATTGGTGAACAGGGTACAGGGTTAGGTGTACTGGGTGTAAGGAGAAACCAAAAACCAGCCAAAGATATTTGACATATGGGTAGGAGCGCCTTCAGGCGCGATGCATTCGCGGCTTAAAGCCTCTCCTGCCGGTTATAAATATTTCCGAGAGAAAAATTCTCAGATTCGATCCGGTAATCCAATTCTAGAGGGTGCCTCAAAAAATTCACCATACAACCTCTTCCTGTCATTCCCGCAAAAGCGGGAATCCTGAAAAATCAAACCGCTGGATTCCCCGATCACGTCGGGGAATGACAAGAAAATGAATGATTAGAGGTTCCCTTATGGATTTGAAGGTCCGCGATTCTCCTGTTTCCGGAACTGTATGCCTCTGCCGGCTTTGCCGCCAACCGCCCGCCAGTTATACCTCTCTTGATCAACCGGCAACGGGCTGCCTGTCAATAAGGAAAGGGTTTCCAGTCATTATCCCTCTTTATCAGCACGCTGAAATCGCCGGCTTCGGTTTTAAGAAAGCCTATCCCCAGAAGAGGGAAGGCGATACCGTTAAAGCCTATTTTGATAATATCACCGGATATTTCCCACTTAAAGAAGCTGATGATAAGAAAGTCATCATATTCTGAATAAGGCAACGGCAGGCACAGGGTGATTGCCCGGCTGTTACAGGCATAGATGTTCTCTCCATAAAAGCCAATGTGACTTACTCCCTCGATTATGTCATTTTGCAATTCCCACAGCGTATCATCCAATGTGAGATAACGGGCAGGCTCAACAACGCCTGCAGCATGCGCGGTAAATGAAGCCATACAAACCATTCCCCCTATCATTCCCGTCAGTACAAGCTTTCTCATCATCAGCCGTGCCTCCTTTCAGGGCATGCAGGTTATTTACCATTAATCCTGATCCGCGCATTCCGCATCGCAATGAGTTTTTATCCACTCAACCACATCAATCACCTCGGGCTCCTGTCCTTTCTGAGTAACCGTAATAAGCGTGTCACAGACACCGTCTCCATAGTCGATGATCGCATCATAGCCCCTCAGAGGATCGACAAGGCGCATGGTGCCGGATGCCGGCATGATGCAGCCGAACGGCTGTTTGACGTTCTCAAAAGTCACGGCGGAAGTCTTATCATCTTCATCCGTATAGATCGCGCTTCCGTTGATGACCAGGGCCGCAGAACACCTATCAACAATCGTCACGCCCGGAAAAATCGTCTTGAATTCAGTATAATTCGCCAGATCAACCGTCGCGTTAAGGTCATCATACACAATACTGCAGGTGCTGCCGTCGGCGTGAGTGGTGGTTATATCGCCGGTTATTGATAGGTACGGAATAAGGCCTTCGACATAAAGCCGTTGATACATTGATCCGTCCGTTCTCAGGCCTTCAACGGTCAAATTATCAAAGGTTATCGTGCTCACCAGCTCCAATCCCTGCAGCAGGTCGCCCTCGATGGACCAGGTGCTCATCACCGCACCCGACAAGGCAAGGCCATGGACAATGCAGTCATCATTGTAGGTAAGATCGATTGACCCGCTGATATCAGGCAGCGGCGTAAAATCCAGCGAAAGTCCCAGATCAATGGTCGGGCAGCCGCGGCCGGACGAAGCGGATGCCGACGCCGCCTGTGCCCGCGGGCCATCATCGTCAGTGAGAGAAGTCTTACCGTAGATTGATCCCATCGGATTGGTCATCATCATTACATTGATCGCCGCGTCAACCGTGGTATCGGTCCGGTGCTTTTTCATCTGATCACATCCCCCGATCATCATAACGCTGACACATACTGCTATCTTCACACAGTTGCCCAATGCCTGGTATTGCTTCATGCGCGCCTCCCTTTCGATCAATGTATAGTTATTCAATTTCATTGCCAGGGCACCTTTTCCTGTATTGACGTAATGTTTGATGCGCTTCGACCATCGATTTTATATTTGTTCGTTTTCGGGCTTTGATTATATATTCGGTATATATTTTTATTTCATGAGCAATTTGTCGATAAGGCGCGAAACGCAGCGAGCATCATAATATACAAAATAATGGAAGATTGCAAACCTCTTTTTTCGTCATGTGCGGCGAATGGCTGGGCATAAAAACAGCTCGCGCCGGGAAAGAGGCCATTGCCGGGCGAGGGACTGTTTTAGTCAGCAAGTCATGCGAGACTCCGGCATTTCCGCATCCGTTTTTCCCCTTGACATCTTCGCATAAAAAAAATATGGTTAAGCAGACGACAAAGCCAAACCCCGAGCGATCGGGGGACGGAAAGCCACAGTTCTACTGCTGCTGCTGACCCGTAGTTAGAACGTGTTTCTGGAATCGACCCCGTAGAAGGCTGAGCTGCCGAATGTTTGATGCCCCACGACAACGGCAGTTTTTTATTTTTCTTTTCCTCCGGGGAGGCATACAATGATTGACAAATACGAGGCCAAGGAACCGCCGGGCGGAATCAACCGGTTTTACTACAGAGGGCAGAAAGTTCTTTACCAAGGGGAAGATGCCCAGGTACTGGAAGTGATACCCGTCTTTACCATAAGGATAAAAGGCAAGAGCCGCGTGATTTGCGGCAATATATTCAGCGACACAAAGCCGTCCGAACTTAAGAATGGAGTTTTGAAGCTGCGGTAGGATGGCCTTAATTATCGCGACGCCGAAGGGAAGTGGTTGCCATGCTTGTGCTATAAGGATATGAGCGCGGCAGAGGGCGCAGACTTAGCCGACACGGTATTTTTTTGCGGCGGCCGGCCCATCACACGACGCACATTACTTGAATGGAAGGGAGGAGATTATATGCCACTATACATAACCATGTGGAAATACACCAAGGACGGCCTGGTGGATATTAAGCATACTCCTGAACGGTTTGCGGTTGTCAACGAGATCATTCAATCCCTCGGTGGGAAGGTGCTGAATGCCTATGGATTGATTGGCGACTATGATGTCATGACCGTTGTTGAACTGCCTGATGAAAAAGCGCTCATGTCGGCAAATTTAAAGATTTGCTCAAAAGGAAGGGTCATACCAACGACCATGACGGCAGTGCCCATGGATGAGTTTCTAAAGATTGCCGGCAAATCGTAAGGTTTCCATGAGTGGTAATAATCAGTTGTGAGGGTTCAGGGTTTGGGGTCAAATGAGCCTGTGATAGTGGGGACGGGTTCGCGAAATATCAGTTTTAAAGGTCGAGGATGCGGGTTCAAGCGAACCCACATCCTCTTTTATACCGGCTCCGGGTCACCGGCAAGACGCACATCCTCGATTTGTCCGGTTCTCAAGTATCTTCGCCGGCGGCGTTGAAACACCCCTTTATCCTCTTGTAGATCTCACACCCCTTCTTCTTCCTGCAGGGGATGCAGTTGCCGATGCAGCCGTCCTTCACCCGGCAAAAACCCGGTTTTGCAAATACCCTGCTCCACGCGTCAGGTCGCCCGAGACATTTGGCAAACAATGCAACCGGATCTTCGCCGCTTGATTCTCTTTGATGCTTCCTGATGGTGATACCTTTTGAGCCGGCGCTGCTTTTTTTATATCTCACTGGTATGGCCCGCACTCCTTTCCCGTGAACATCCATGTCTCCTTTCTATTGTATCCGCGAATATCATACTAATCGGACACCGTCAATCAAAATTGCCCATTCCGGCAGCCGGCCCGGGCATCTAAAATTATTCTTTATGGCAATTTTGAATCATGATATAAAAAACGCTCTTCGAGTAACATGCCCGGGGTATCTCCACCATGTCGGAAAAACAGAAAGAACAGAAACCTTCCCGTACAGCTTTATTCACAACCTTAACCCGGGCGATTGCAAACCGGGAATTTGATGACGGTTTGCTCGGGAGGGATTGTTTTGCGGGAGCATTTCTGCCGTTCCATATAAGAATGCTTTTAAAAGCACCGCTGCTGTGGGCAAAATTAAAAGATAAAATTCCATGCGGCATGTATGAATACATGCTCACACGGACGGCTTATTTTGATGCCGTTTTTGAAGGCGCCCTTAGGCAAAACACGCCTCAAATCGTTATATTGGGCGCGGGTTATGACACCCGGGCGTACCGCTTCGCGCATCTAATCAAGGATACGAAGATAATTGAACTGGATGCGCCCCTGATCCAGGCCGGGAAAAGGAAACGGTTATGTCGGACCGGAATCCCGGTTCACGATAACGTGCTGTTTGCATCCACAAATTTTGATGCTGAGCCGCTGAAGGTTGTCCTGGAAAAAGCCGGTTACCAGCGGAATAAAAAGTGCCTTTTCCTGTTGGAGGGACTTGTCTACTACCTGCAACCGGAGTCGGTTGACACAATGCTGAAGTGCATTGGCAGCGCCTCGTCTGTTCAAAACACTGTCGTCCTGGATTACATCATTTCCATACCGGTGCATACAATCAACAATTATTATGGGGCCGGGGAATTACTGCTGAATCACATGAAACATTTTTCAGATAAAACGGGCGGTTTTTTTATCGAGGAGGATAAGATGGCAGCGTATCTGGCGGAACGGGGTCTGCAAGTAGTTGACTCTCTTGATAACCGGGAGATGGAAGGAAGATTCCTTGCTCAAAAAAAAGGGTTGTCCGACAGCCGGGTTACCGGTTGGTTTCGCATTATCATGGCCCGGTCACAGCGGGCCAACTGACGGGCGAACCGGCCACGGGCAAACGGGTCACCCGGCGCGTAATCAGCCTTTAATCCACTTGCAGGGTATGACCGAATAGATGGGGATGAAAGGAATCAGCACCGGCGTCTTCTTTACATACTCCTGATACGCGGGGTCTGATCCGTAGTTCCTGTTCTGGCGGAGTTCGATTCGGCGGGTTGAACCGAACATTACATAGACAATGAGTATGTATCCCAAAAGCGCAACAACCCTCTGGAACCATCCGGTCAGGCAGGGAAGAGATGACAGCAGCACGCCGGTCCAGACCAGGATTTCCCCGAAATAATTGGGACAGCGCACCATTTTGAAAAGTCCTTCCCGGCAAAACGTTTTGGGGTTCACCTTTTTTGCCGCGTTTTTCTGCGCGTCAGCGGCGGTCTGCATGAGAAAACCCGCGGCCACTATAATAATACCGGCGTAAAGCCATCCCGGGTGTGCCGACTGCATCCCGTTCTTTAATCTGAAGTACACGGGGGATATCTGCATCACATATTGTAGGCTGACCAAGATCCAGGTGGCGATTTTAACAAAAAACGGAATCTTGTCGTATCCGGTCGAGGCCTCGCTTAAAACCGTGCGATAGGCGCCGCTCTTAACCTCGCGGATGACAATGAAAAACCCCAGGCGCGCCGCGTACAGGACAACAAGGGCCAGGAGAATGAAAACCGGAACCGTAAGCGAACCGCTAAAACCGATCATCAGGGCGATCGCCAATCCCAAAATGGCAAACGCATATCCTGAAGAAAGGAAATAAACAAACTTGTAAAACCCAACCGTGGTGATAGCGGCAGCAACGATTAGCAGAACGCAATCCATGATATCCCTCCTTTAAAAAAGGATACGTTTTGCTTCAGGCACCGCCCCTGCCCGTCTGCGCACCGTACGCTATGGCAGTTCTATTTTTACCGTGAGCGGCACCGGCTCACCATCGATGGTTGCGGTTGCCCGAGCCGTGACCGTTCCCTTCACCGCGCTTTCCATCTGCCGCGTCATGATGCCTCCCCGGGCGACCTGCACGTTTTCCACATTGAGGCCATTTTCAGCCAGCATGGCAAAGATATAGTTTGCCATGTCCGTCTTATTGAGAACACCCGCCGCCAGCCTGCCCAGGATAATGCCGCGCGCCTGAATCCCGGCCTTCTGCAGGGTAATCCTGCCGCGTCCGGCTGCAAGCGTGTCATTAAAAGCCTGGGAGATGGCAACCGCCCCGCCGGTTATGGAAAGCGTGCCCGCAACGCTCGCCGGTCTCCGCTTATTTGTTAGATCCATCATCCGGTCTTCCAGAAGCTGCACATGCGACATCAGGAAATAATGGTACGGGGCCGGGTTGTATGCCTGCTGTTCAAATATCGATTCGCCGATTATCAGACGGGTTTTTCCGTTCAGTAGCGTCTGGCTTCGGTGCCGTTCATCCAGCACTAAAATCTCGGTGTTGTCCGGATCAACCAGTTCGACCGCAGACTTATGCACGCCATCCCATATCTCGGTTGTGCCCCACGCCCATTCCATGGGATAAACCAGCACGTAGTCATATCCCTCATTCACCCATTGCCACACCTGTTCGCCAACCCCCCGCATACCGTCTTTCGGGTCATTGGCGTATTCTGAATAACATATGGTGAAGGGCGTATCCGCCGTGTAAATGCTCGCCATGCGCTGATTCACAAATTCCTCGATGCGCTGCCGCAGTATGGGATTTTGCAACCGGCTGATGTCATAAAGGCGCGTGGTCTTGCTGCTGCCGTGACCGGCGCCGATGATCCCCACTTTTTTCCCTGCCGGTATATCCGATGTTTTCACCAGACTCCATGCGGTCAGGTACTGGGACCTCAGGAATCCTTCATAATCCATGAGCAGGTAGTCATTATTGGTAATCGTACCCACCTCAACCGATGTGCCAAGCTCCCGGTTAATCTCATCAACCGCTTCCTGGAACTCGGGCCAGGCATCCCCCGACATCTCAAAGTCGCTTGAGCGGTGATAATCGCCGTACACCAAAACCGACGTGATTCCCCGGGCCCGTATGGTAGGCTCCAGTTTTTCCTTGAGGCGGTAAATGGGCTCTCCGCCGCGCACCGGCTCTTTATATTCAAAGGTGCTGTACCAATCACCCGTGTGACGATAGTTGTAGGTCAGCCGGTCAACAACCTTGGCATAAAACTCGCTGACCTGCGGTGTCGCGTTCAGCTTTTCCACACCCAGCTCGGCAATCAGCTGGAGATTGGTCCAGGCCGTGTTTTCCACCATATCGTCAAGGCCGTTGGGGCCCGGAATTTCATAAAAAGGTGCCAGGCACATGGTGCCGGGGTTTGCCACCGGGGTCCCGGGAACGCTCTCGCCCATCAAATCAACCACCGCCGAGGGGTTTTGGTTCAACGGATCGTCCGGATCAACCACCACCGCTCTGGTGTCGGTAAAACAGTTTGCCGGAATAAATCCCAATCGGTGGAGATGATCCGTGAGGTTCAAGGCTAGGGTCAAATTGCCCATTAACTCACCGGCGGTCCAGCCGGTAAAGGGTCCGGGATAGGGCTGGAGCGGTGCGCCAATGACAATCAGCGGTCTGGAAACGTCGATGCCGTTATTGACCATGAACCCACGGTAGGGCGGTATGATCGCCGGACCCCGTACGGCTATGGTGCTTCCCTTTGCATCAAGCGGTATTGCGGTCAGGGCGACAAATCCGTTCCGCACCGTGGTCGTATCAAAAGGCACTTCATAGGAGGGCGGGTCTCCATAGAGAACCTGGATTGGCGCATCACCTGGTGAGAGACGCAGTTCGTACTTCATTCTGGCGGCGGCGGGGGCTCCGATTCCCTGCACGGACGCCTTGATCTGTATGGTTCCGGATGCCTCATCGCAGCCCCGGGGGCTTTCATACTCGATGCGGATTGCATCCGCCGGAACAAAGGCGCCGCACAGCACATCCCAATTCGTCGCCGGACCATGGCATTTCGCGCAATCAACCCCTTCATAGGCAGACT
>CAYWLT010000051.1:4721-13419 GCA_964459295.1 uncultured Thermodesulfobacteriota bacterium | reverse complement strand
CACGATTTCGGCGTTGCCCGCGACAAAGGCGATGCGCCAGCCGGTCATGTTGTAGGTCTTGGACAGCGAATGAAATTCGACCGCCACCTCCTTGGCCCCGGGTATCTCAAGGATGCTGCAGGGACGGTATCCGTCAAAGCAGAGTTCGGTGTAGGCGGCGTCATGACAGAGGATGATCTGGTGACGGCGGGCGAAGTCAACCGCCTCTTCGAAGAAGGGGAGGTCGGCTACCGCCGCGGTGGGGTTGTTGGGGTAATTGAGGTACATCAGCTTTGCCTGCCGCGCGATCTCGGGGGGAATGGCGGAGAAGTCGGGCAGGAAATGGTTCTGCTTGAGCAGGGGCATGAAATAGGGCTGACCGCCGGCGAAAAGGGTGGCGGTGTTGTACACCGGGTAGCCGGGGTCGGGCACCAGCACAATGTCACGCGGGTTGATGAAGGCCAGGGGAATGTGGGCGATGCCCTCCTTGGATCCAATCAGGGCAATAACTTCGGTGGCGGGGTTGAGCATAACCCCGAATCGCTGCCGGTACCAGGATGCCGCCGCCTCGCGGAACTCCGCCATGCCGCTGTAGCTGGGATAACGGTGGTTTTTGGGGTCCCGCGCCGCCTGCTCCAGGGCGGCAATAATATGGCCGGGGGTGGGCAGGTCGGGATCGCCGATCCCCAGGTCAACAAGGTCCGCCCCCTTTTGCTGCAACGCTGATTTCATCAGGTCGATCTTGGCAAAGAGATAGGGCGGCAGGTTTTTTATGCGGTCCGCTTTTTCAATGGTGATCATGTGGCTCGGATTCCTTTTTTCGCGGTCGCCCGGCTAAGCGGGTTCTGTTGATGCAAGTCCCAGCACGTCGCGCATGTCGTACAGGCCGGGCGGCTGTCCGGTCACCCAGGCGGCCGCCCGCACCGCTCCGGCGGCGAAGGTGTCCCGGCTGTGCGCGCGGTGGGTGATCTCCAGCCGTTCTCCCTCCCCGGCGAAGAGTACGGTGTGGTCGCCCACGATATCGCCCGCCCTGACCACCTGGATGCCGATTTCGTCCCTGCGCCGGGCGCCGATCAGCCCCTTACGCTGGTGCACGGCCACCGATTCCAGGTCCCGGTGCATCGCTTCCGCCAGGATCTGGGCCATTGTGAGCGCCGTGCCGCTGGGCGCATCCTTTTTCAGCCGGTGGTGCGCCTCGATGATTTCAATGTCGTAGCGGTCCTGGAGAACCCGCGCCACCCGATCGATGAGGGTGAACATGAGATTGATGCCCACGCTCATGTTGGGTGAACAGAGGCAGGGGACGGCCCGGGCCAGCTCTTTGATGCGACCGGACTGCGCCGATGAAAACCCGGTGGTGCCGATGACCGCTGCCGTGTCCTGGGAGGCGGCCCACTCCAAATGGGCAAGCGCCGAATCGGGGGCGGTAAAGTCGATGATTACATCGGGATGCGGGGTAATCAGCGCCAGGCTGTCTGCCAGTGCGATGCCTGTTTTTCCCCTGCCGAGCAGCGCGCCCACGTCTGAACCGACTTCCGGGTGCCCCGGTTGCTCGGTGGCCCCGGCCAGCTCCATGCCTTCCGCGTCGCTGACGGCGCGCATGACCGCCCTGCCCATCCTGCCGCATGCGCCGGTAACCGCGCACCTGATCATTACGCCTCCTGGTTCGTTGATGGTGCCTGCAAGAATAATGTTACTTACTATAAATCCGACGTAAAATAAAGCCCTTTTTTCTGCGGGCGCCGGGTTTTTGGCCGATACGCATTATCCGCTTGATTTTTCCATAAAAAGAAATTATTGAGAGTTGGCATGGCGGGTAGGTGGATTTGAAAAAAGAATCGACGGACGGATCAGGCGGATGCGGGCGGTAGTCCAGCGGGTGCAGGAGGCGCGGGTGGAGGTGGACGGCAGGACCGTGGGCGCGATCGGCCGGGGGCTGCTGATCCTGGTGGGGGTGGAGCACGCGGATCGCGAGGAGGATGCCGACTATCTGGCCTCCAAGATTATTCGCTTGCGCATCTTCGAAGACGGCGAGCATCAATTCAACCTCTCGCTCGCCGACATACAGGGGGAAGCGCTGGTGGTGTCACAGTTCACCCTGCTGGCCGATTGCCGCAAGGGGCGCAGGCCTTCTTTTTCGGGCGCGGCGGCGCCGGAGCAGGCACGCCGGCTCTATGAATATTTCATCGGGGCGATTAAAAGGGCTGCGATTGCGGCCGACGCCGGTGAATTTCAGGCTTCCATGCAGGTGTTCCTGGTCAACGACGGGCCGGTGACCGTGCTGCTTGACAGCAGAAAAAAGTTTTAACCACCCCTTCCCGGGATCGTCCGTGTATGAGCACATTGCTGTGCTTGCGTCTGTTTATCAGCATCGCATGCCGGGGTATGGGCAAATTTCGTGAGCAGCATCGGATATGATCTGAGCTCACCCGGTGCGCCGACTTCACTCATGTCATGAACGCAATGAAACTGTTCAAGGAAGCCATCTGGATTCTCGGCATATCCTGCCTGTGCGGGCTGCTCTTCAACGCCTTTTCGCCTGCCGGCATCAATGTGCTTGAGAACCCCTGGTCACACAAGGCAGGGGCGGACCGCCGGGGCGCGGCAGATCCCATCACCTTCATCGGATTCGAGCGGGCCTGCCAGTTTTTTGAAAACCATGAAGGGGTGCTGCTCGACGCCCGGAATCCCAGGGAGTACGCGGAGGGGCATATCCCCGGCGCGCAGCTCCTGTTTTTTTATAACCTCAACGAGTACTATCCGACACTCGCCGAGAAGCTCCGGTCGGCCCCGGCCCTATTGACCTACTGCAGTGATGCCAACTGCGAAGACAGTGAATTTCTGGCCAACGAACTGCTTAACCTGGGCCACATGCCGGTGTACGTCTACAGGGGAGGCATCGCCGACTGGATCAACAACCAGATGCCCGTGGCCAAAGGCATGGAGGGGCAGGTCCGGTGATCAAACGATTCCTCCGGCACCCCGCGCTCATCTGGTGCGTCAGGCTGGTTGTGGCCGCGGTGCTGATCTACGCCGCGCTGCAGAAGATCGGGAAGCCCCTGGAGTTCGCCCGCCTGATCAGGGAGTACCACCTCCTCCCGGAGCAGCTTCTCAACCTCGCCGCCGTGATCCTGCCCTGGCTCGAGCTGGTCTGCGGGTGCTGTTTGCTGACCGGATTCGGGCTGCTGGGGACTTCCTTCCTGCTCAGCGCCCTCAACAGCGTGTTTGTGGCGGCCATCATCTATCGAGCCTGGCTGATCATGCGGGCAACCGGCGTCGCTTTTTTCGACCTCTCCTTTGACTGCGGCTGCGGTTTCGGCGTGGTGTATATACCCACCAAGATCGTGGAGAATCTTTTACTGGTGGCCGCCGGCCTGCTCATCCTTTTTTCGCGGCGGCGGCCGCGGGGCGATGCGCAGCAGGCGATTATAACCCGGCCTTGACATATAAGCGATATATGTTACAAAATTAAGCATAATGACGGCGGTCAAGACATTGTTTCGGTCAGGCCGGCGGTTGCCCCGCTGGGGCGGCTCGCCGGCAGCGGAGAAGGAAGCATGATGAAACAAGTGCTGATGCTGGCGTGCGGGCTGACGGTGGTTGCCGCCTGCGCGGTGAATCCGGTCACCCTGGAGAAGGAATTCATGATTATCAGCGAGGAGAAGGAGATCTCCATCGGCGAGCGGTCGGATCCGGTGATCGTGCAGACTTATGGGCTCTACGAAGATCCCGCCCTGCAGGAGTATGTCAATGAGGTCGGCCAGAGACTGGTAAAGGTCTGCTCGCGCAAGAACATCGCCTACCATTTTAAATTGCTGGATACCGATGATGCCAATGCCTTTGCCCTCCCCGGCGGCTACATATATCTCACCCGCGGGATTCTGGCGTTGATGAACAGCGAGGCGGAGATGGCCGGGGTTTTGGCGCACGAAATCGGGCACGTGGTGGGACGCGACAGCGCCAACCAGATCTCCCAGCAAACCTGGATGCAGGTGGTGGCGATCGCCGGCATGGCCGCGAGCCCCAGCACCCGCGAGCTGGCCATGGCCGGCAACATGCTCTTTAACGCGGTCATGCTCGGGTATGGCAGGGAAAAGGAATTTCTGGCGGATTCGCAGGGTGTGGAATACATGTTCAGGGCCGGATATGATCCCATGCAGATGGCCCGCTTCCTGAGCACGCTGGGGAAAATCTATCAGGGACCAGCCGGGTACGCCCAGTACCTGACCACCCATCCCTATACCGGGGACCGGATCAACCGGGCGGATGCGCAGGCCAAGGTGCTGACCGCCATGGACGACGCCCTCACCCGACGGGCGACCGGCGGCGGGGACGGCAGCTTCGATCCCACGGTGAAATCCGGGCGGACGATCGGCGCGGACGAGTTCATCGCCCGCCTTGACGGGCTGGCCTACGGCCCCGGTGAGAACATCCGACGGATCAAAATATACACGGTTGACGGGGGCGATACGCTGGAATCAATTGCCGGCGGCGTGGTGCACGGCAATCAAACGGTGAAGGAGATCGCCTTTATGAACGGCCTGGATCCCGCATCCCCTTTATCGCCCGGCCAGAAGCTCAAACTGGTTTTTTAAAAAGATTTAACGCGGCACCCCTTTCACTGGATTGAGCAGTAACACCACTTGACAATTTCTCTTGAATTGGATAAAGTTTTCCCCCAAGAAAAGTCAAACCTGCCCTTGTCCGCAAAACATCCGGTCGAGCTTTTTTAAAGTCAATTAAGGTGTTGGGTGTGGAGGCAATAATGGCGGTCGATCCGCCGGTGACTGTCGAACCGATGAGGGGGTATTCGTTGCTCCGTCAGACTGACGGACCGTTGCAGGGAGGGTAGAGCATGGATTCATTAAAGCCGGGACCTTTAAACGGAGTTACCATTCTGGATTTCACCTGGGTGCTGGCCGGCCCCTTCGCCACGCGCACGCTGGCGGACATGGGGGCGTACATTATCAAGGTGGAAAAATACAAGGAAGGGACCAATGAGCGGCATCTCCCCCTGATCCAGACCCACCAGGGGGTCACCCAGAGCTCCTACAACATCAACTGCAACCGGGGTAAAAAAAGCGTCTGCATAAATCTGAAGCATCCCCAGGGCATGGAGCTGATTCACGACCTGATACGCAAAAGCGATGTGCTGATTGAAAACTTCGCCCCCGGGGTGATGGACCGTTTGAAGCTTGATTATGAGTCGGTACGGAAGGTGCGGGAGGATATCGTTTATTGTTCCATTTCCTGTTTCGGCCACTGGGGCCCCTATTGTCACAAGCCGGGATACGACATGATCGCCCAGGGGGCGAGCGGATGGACGGACCAGAACACCAATCCGCAGATCGCGCCGGTATCCATCGGCGATATGACCGCTTCGGTGCACGCCGCCCTGGCCATTTGCGGGGCGCTGTTTAACCGGCAAAAAACCGGCAAGGGGCAGAATATAGACATTTCCATGATGGACTGCCTGTTTTCCTTCCACGAAAACACCCTTCCCTGGTACCTGCTCAGCAGCGCCATCGGCAAACCGGTGGAACCGCCCAAGATCGGCCGCCACCATCCCGGCTACGCGCCTTACGGCATTTACCGGGGCAAGGACGGCTATATCACCATTGCCTCGCTGACCCAGCCGCGCTGGGAAAGCATCGTGAAAACCATGGGGAAAGGTTATGAATGGCTGCTGAGCGATCCCCGGGCGGCAACCGTGTCAACCCGCTGCACGGAGGAAAATGCCCCCTTTATTCACAAGGTGGTCGAGGAGTGGGTGATGGCGCAGGAGTCGGTGTCGGATGCGGAGCGGCAACTGGAGAAGAACGGCTGCCCCTGTTTCCGGGTGCGTTCCATCAAGGAACTGGCGGATGATGATCCCCACATCAAGGAGAGGGAAATGATGGTGGAGGTGGATCAGCCGTTTGTCGGAAAGGTCAAGATGTACGGCAGCCCGCTTAAAATGTCGGAAACCCCGGTCGGGGTGAGAGGCCACGCGCCGCTGCTCGGCGAGCATACCGATGAGGTGATGACAAAAGTTCTGGGCTATGATAAGAGAAAGATCAGCTCGCTGTATGAGAGTAATGTGCTCTATCATGAACCGGCGGTTGACAAGCTGAGCGGAAAATAAGCGGAAGCTAAGGGCAGGGCCAGGCGGCGCGTACCATCGGCAACGCTGATTGCGCATACGCTGGGCAATTCCGGCCGGGCCATCGAGAAAAAACAGGCCTGTCCACCATTCCGGCATGACGCCGGAGGGTGGACAGGCTTTTTGCTTTCGGGCGATTAGGTTTCCGCCCCGGGAAACCAGTTCTTGACCTTGTAACTGTCAAGGAAACGCCCCCCGACGATTTCAGCGAAGTTCCGGTAAAATATGAGGCCGTTCAGGCAATCCTTCTTCAACACCTCATTCAATAGCTTCTTTTCAATCTTGATAATCTTGCTGGGAACAACGCATTCCGCGGAGGCGGAGTAGGAGGGGCGGTCGAGCAATGTCGACCAGGCAAAGAACTCCCCCGGGGTGTGCACAAATGAAACCTCGTGCCCCCTTGTATCCGCGCAGATGCTAATCCTGCCTTCTTCCAGAATGTAGAAATGGTTTGCCGGGTCACCGGTCTTAAAAAGGAATACCCCCTTGCCATGGGATTCCCTGACCCCAATGGATTCGATTTGCTCGATGAACCCCTTTTCTACGCCTTTGAACAACCTGTTTTCCCTGATGGGCATTGCACAGCCTCCTTTCCTTAAAGTGACGCACCGCATCCGACACCGGATCCACACATCTCATTGTATTAGAAACAAGCCGGCATGTCAATTGACCGGATTGTTTTTTGGGATAATTTATGGTGCTTCCCGGCCGATCACGCACGTTGCGGTCGGCATCGGCGCCCCTTGACAAGAGTCGCCGTATTCGATAATGATTCTATGGATGCTTGACGGTACGCAAAATTGCAGAGTCCGCCATGGGGGCATGATGCGGTGCGTTACCTGATGGAAGCGGTCGGCAACGCATTGCTTTATGACTTCCACCATTGCTTTCGTGCGTTCCGCTGCATTCATGAATCAGGATAGTTGCGTGTACCGTCAACCGTGCACAGGGGGGGAAGCGATCATGGATATCATAGGCAACAGGAACATTCGCTGGCTGGTCGAGAAGAAGGCAAGGGACTTTGCTGATAAAGAATTTATCATCTTTGAAGACCGGGCGGGCGCGGCTCAGCGCTATACCTACCGGGAGTTTAACGAGCAGGTGGACAAGTACGCGACGGTGCTGCACAACCTGGGCATTAAAAAGAACGACAAGGTCAATGTCCATCTGCTCAATTCCCCGGAGTATCTTTTCTCCTGGTTCGCCTTGGCCAAGCTGGGGGCGGTGATGATCCCCACCAACGTGCTCTGCGCCCCCTTTGAGATGGAATATTTCGTCGATTTCGCCGAGTGCGTCGCCGTCATCACCGAGCCCGCCTACGTGGATATGTACCGGGACGTTTTGCACAAGTGCCCGCGGGTAAAACACACCATTGTCGTCCGCACTTCCCCGCTGTATCCCAATCAGAAACTATATCCTCATGCGCTCATTATGCAGGATGCGCTCAAGGACACGGCGCCCGCGGTGCCGGAGGCGGCGATCGATGCCGAGGATGATCTGATGATGCTCTTTACCTCGGGCACCACCTCGCGGCCCAAGGCGGTGCAGCTCACCCACGCCAACGCCCTTTTCGCCGGAATCTTCGGAGCCCAGGGATATAAGGTGGTGCCGGAAGACCGACATTTCATGGTGCTTCCCTTGTTCCATGTCAATGCCCAGTTTATTTCGGTCATGCCCACCCTTACCGCCGGGGCAACCCTGGTGATGGCGGAGCAGTTCAGCGCCTCCAAATACATGGAACAGGCCCGGCGTTACGGAGCAACCACGACCAGCCTGGTGGCCGCCACCGCGAAAATGATACTTGCCCAGCCCCGGCACGAGCTGGATGGCCGGAACAACTTCCGCCTGATCATGTACGCCATTGCCATCACCGAGGAGCAGTGGACGGAGTTCGAGACCCGGTTTCAGGTGAAGCTGAGCGACCTGTGGGGATTGACCGAAACGCTGGCGGCGACCACCATGAATCCGCCGGACCTGGAGATGAAGCGGAACTGCATCGGCTTGTGCCGGGCGGGGAACGAGATGAAAGTGGTTGATGACCAGGGGAAGGAAGTGCCGCCGGGAACGGTGGGGGAAATCCTCGTGTACGGGGTGCCCGGCCGCACCATCATGAAAGGATACTATAAAAATCCCGAGGCGACCGCCCAGACCATTCGCGATGGCTGGCTGTATACCGGGGATAACGGTTACATGGACGAGGACGGCTATTTCCATTTTGTCGACCGGAAGAAGGACATGATCAAACGGGGGGGGGGAGAACGTGGCGGCGGTGGAAGTGGAGTATGTCTTAAGCCTCCATCCCAAGGTGCTGGAGGCGGCGGTGGTGGGGGTGCCGGATCCCATGCGGGACGAGGCGATTGTGGCGCTCGTCGTGCTGCAGGAGGGGGAATGCTGCACCGAGGAGGAGATTATCAGCTTCTGCCGGGAGCGGCTGGCGAAGTTCAAGGTGCCGAGTTTCGTGGAGTTTAAAAAGAGCTTTCCCAAGACCTCCATCGGCAAGGTGCAGAAAAACATCCTGCGCCAGGAAGCGCTGGAGAAGTTTAAAAAGTAGGGGAGGGACGCGCTCCGTCGCGTCCG
>CAYWLT010000051.1:0-4621 GCA_964459295.1 uncultured Thermodesulfobacteriota bacterium | reverse complement strand
TGAATTTACAGGGGCGAATAAGAACCCATTATAATTAAGAGGGGGGAATGCAGACATCGGTTCCGCAGGGGGAAATATAAGCTGCTCGGGTGCATAAAACCACTTTGGGCAGCTTTTTATTTTTCTCAGCAGTTTCAACAAAATAATGAGGCAGGGTCAGGCTTTCGGGGATGAAGAGAGAAACGCGTATCCAATGAACAAGAAGACACTCACCGAGGCGGATATTCGCACCAAGTTCATCACGCCCGCGCTGGTCGGCGCGAATGCCGACAAATGGGACGTGATGACCCAAATACGCGAGGAAGCCTATTTCACCAAAGGCCGCGTCATCGTCCGCGGCAAGACCGTGAAGCGCGGCGAGGCCAAGAAGGCGGACTATCTCCTGTTCTACAAGCCGAACATCCCGATTGCCGTCATCGAAGCCAAGGACAACACCCACTCGGTCGGTGACGGCATGCAGCAGGCGCTCGAGTATGCCGAGATTCTCGACGTCCCCTTTGCCTACAGCTCCAATGGAGACGCTTTCCTGGAGCATGCCCGTACCGCGACCGTCAGCCGGGTCACACGCGAAATTCCACTCGACCGGTTTCCCGCTCCCGAGGAACTGTGGAAACGCTACTGCGCGGCGCAAGGCTGGACTGACAACCAGCAACAGGTCAACACCCAGGACTATTATGAAGACGACTCGGGGAAATCCCCGCGCTACTACCAGCACATTGCCATCAACCGGACCGTGGATGCCATCGCGCGAGGCGACAACCGGGCCTTGCTGGTCATGGCCACCGGCACCGGGAAGACCTATACCGCGTTTCAGATCATCTGGCGGCTCTGGAAGGCCGGCGTGAAGAAACGCATCCTCTTCCTGGTGGACCGCAACATCCTCGCCGACCAGACCAAGACCAACGATTTCAAGCCGTTCGGCCAGGCCATGACCAAGATTACCAACCGCACGGTCGATAAATCCTTTGAGATTTACCTGAGCCTCTACCAGGCCGTAACCGGCACGGAAGAGGATATGAACATCTACAAGCAGTTCTCGCCCGACTTTTTCGATCTGGTTATCGTGGATGAGTGTCATCGCGGCAGCGCCGCGGACGATGCCCGCTGGCGGCAGGTGCTGGAATACTTCACCTCGGCCACCCAGATCGGCCTCACCGCCACGCCCAAGGAGACCCGCGACGTTTCCAACATCGAATACTTCGGCGAACCCATCTACACCTATTCGCTTCGTCAGGGCATCGCGGACGGCTTTCTGGCGCCCTACAAAGTTATTCGTATCGGCCTCGACAAGGACCTTGACGGCTGGCGTCCGGAATATGGTCAGACCGACAAGTTCGGCCAGGTCATCGTGGACCGGGAATACAATGACCGCGATTTCGACCGGGATCTCGTGCTGGAAAAGCGCACCGAGGTCGTCGCCGCCAAGGTGACCGAGTTCCTGTGCGCCACCAACCGTTTTGCCAAGACCATCATCTTCTGCGAGAACATTGACCACGCGGAACGGATGCGCCAGGCCATGGTCAATGCCAATCCCGACCTTGCCGCCGCCAATTCCAGGTACGTCATGCGCATCACCGGCGACAATGACGAGGGCAAGGCCCAGCTCGATAACTTCATCGACCCCGAATCCACCTATCCGGTCATTGCCTGCACCTCCCGGCTCATGGGCACCGGCGTGGATGCCCAGACCTGCCACTTGATCGTCCTCGACCGGATTATCAACTCGATGACCGAATTCAAGCAGATCATTGGGCGCGGCACCCGCATCAATGAGGACTACAACAAACTTTTCTTTACCATCATGGATTTTCGCCGCGCCACCGCCTTGTTTGCCGATCCCAATTTCGATGGCGACCCGGTGCAGATTTACGAGCCCGGCATCGACGATCCGCCGCTGCCCCCGGAAGAACCACCGGCTGGCGGCGAATCACCTGAGCCACCACTGCCACCTGATCCTGGTGGTGATGATGAAGGCCCCTCGCCGCGTATCCGTTATGTCGTGGAGGATGTGCCCGTTAGGGTGGTCATGGAGCGTGTCCAATATCTCGATGAAGACGGCAAACTCATCACCGAATCCCTCACCGATTTCACCAGGAAGTCTGTCCACAAGAACTATGTGTCCCTCGATGTTTTCCTGACCACCTGGAACAAAGCAGAGAAGAAGCAAGCCATAATCGAGGAACTCGTCACCCAGGGCGTCTTTTTTGATGACCTCGCCGAGCAGGTCGGCCGCGACTACGATCCATTCGATCTCGTGTGCCATGTCGCCTTCGACCAGTCGCCGCTCACGCGGAAGGAACGAGCGGAAAGAGTTCGGAAACGGAATGTTTTCGGAAAATACGGAGACAAGGCCCGCGCCGTTCTCGACGCCCTGCTTCAGAAGTATGCCGACAGCGGCATCGCAAGCGTTGAGTCGATGGATATCCTGAAGGTGGAACCGCTCACCACCTTCGGCACCCCCATGGAAATCATCAAACTCTTCGGCGGCCGGGAGAGCTACCTCGCCGCTATTCGTGAACTTGAAACCGCCATTTACCAGAAAGCAGCCTAGCCCATGCCCAACGTCTCAAACATAGTCAAAACCATCCAGGACATCATGCGCAAGGACGCCGGCACCTACGGGGATGCCCAGCGCCTCGAACAGCTCGGCTGGATGCTCTTCCTTAAAATCTTCGATGACCGCGAACAGGAGATGGAACTCCTGCGGGGCAATTACAAATCCCCGCTGCCGCAGCAGCTCCGCTGGTCCACCTGGGCAAAGGACGAGGAAGGCGTCACCGGCGATGCCCTGCTCGATTTCGTCAACAACAGCCTTCTGCCTAGGCTGAAGACCCTCACCGGCGGCGACCGCATGCACACCCTCATCCGCTCCACCTTCGAGGATGCCAACAACTACATGAAGAACGGCACCCTTATGCGCCAAGTCATCAACAAGATCAACGGAATTGACTTCAATGCCTCCGACGATCGCCATATGTTCGGCGACATCTACGAAAAGCTTCTCAAAGACCTTCAGTCCGCCGGCAACGCCGGGGAATTCTACACCCCCCGCGCCGTCACCCGGTTCATCGTCGAGCAGGTCAACCCCCGCCTCGGCGAGACCGTCCTTGACCCCGCCTGCGGCACCGGCGGCTTCCTTGTCTGCGCCATCGAACACTTGCGCAAGCAGGCAAAGACTGAGGCCGATGAACGCACCATCCAGGAGTGCTTCTCCGGCATCGAAAAGAAGCATCTCCCGCACGTCCTGTGCATGACCAATCTCCTTCTGCACGGCATTGACGTTCCTTCCAACGTTCGCCATGACAACACCCTTGCCCGCCCCCTGCGCGACTGGGGACCGAAGGAGCGCGTGGACGTCATCGTCACCAATCCGCCCTTCGGAGGCATGGAAGAGGACGGTATTGAATCCAACTTCCCCACCGTTTTTCGCACCCGCGAAACCGCCGACCTCTTTCTCGTGCTGCTGATGAAGATTCTCAAACCCGGCGGCCGCGCCGGGCTCGTCTTGCCCGACGGCACCCTCTTCGGCGAAGGCGTCAAGACCCGCATCAAGGAGGCCCTGCTCACCGACTGCAACCTCCACACCATCGTACGCCTGCCCAACGGCGTCTTCAACCCCTACACCGGCATCCGCACCAACCTGCTCTTTTTCACCAAGGGGCCGAAGACGGAACACGTCTGGTACTACGAGCACCCGTATCCGCCCGGCGCCAAGAGTTACAACAAGGGCAAGCCCATCCGCATTTAAGAATTTGAGCCGGAGAAAGCCTGGTGGGGCAGCGAAGCCGACGGTTTCAAGGCCAGGATGGAAAACGAATTTGCCTGGCGCGTGTCTATTGATCAGATCAGGGCCGGCAACTACAACCTCGATCTTAAGAACCCGCACAACCCTGACACCGGCCCCGGCGACGTTGACCACCTCCTAACCGAATACGAAAAGCTCCTCGCCCGGATCGCCGAAACCCGCGCCAAGCTGAAAGCCCAGCTCATGGAGGCGCTCACCCGATGAAAACGGAGGAACTCGGTCTCTATCGTGAACTGCTTGGCGCCATCAAGACCCGTGTCTGCCAGGCCCAGCGTCAAGCCGCTGTATCGGCTAACGCGGAGATGATTCTGATGTATTGGGACATTGGCCGAATGATCGTCGCCCGACAGAAGGAGGAAGGCTGGGGCGCGGGCGTCATTCCCCGGTTGGCCGCGGACCTGAAGAACGAACTGCCGGAGCAGAAGGGATTTTCGGAGCGAAACATCGGCTACATGATCCGTTTTGCCCGCGAATACGGCGAGCCCCCACTTTTGCAACAGCCCGTTGCAAAAATTGCGGCCCCGCTGAAGGGATTGTTACAAGCCACTGGAAAAGAAGGAGATGTAATTGTGCAGCGGGCCGTTGCACAATTGCCCTTGCCGCCTGAAATCATGTTCAGGCTTTCCTGGACACACCACATCATCCTCTTTGAAAAGCTCAAGGATTTACCCACCCGCCTCTGGTATGCCCGCAAAGCGCTGGAACAGGGCTGGAGCCGGGACACCCTGGCGGTTCAGATCAAGAAGCGCGCCCACGAACGGTGTGCTGCACGGCTAATTATGACAGAAATTTGAAGAATAATAGGGTAACACTTTT
>CAYWLT010000050.1:0-13442 GCA_964459295.1 uncultured Thermodesulfobacteriota bacterium | reverse complement strand
GAACACTTAAGAGAACCTCTAAAATTTCACGCAATGCACAACTTCTTTCATTCCCATCCCGCATCGAGTGCGGGGTAAACTCCAGCGGGAATCCATAAAAATCAAATAACTGGATTCCCCGATCAAGTCGGGGAATGACAAGCAAATCAATAATTAGAGGTTCCCATTAGTTATAAAATACGATGATTTTGCTGCAGAAAAAATATTTTTCCTTGACACAAGATTTGTTATTCGTATATAAAGTTTCCATATATAAAAATTTTGTATATAAAGTAAATAATTGTATGGAATGGGAAAATAATATATTGGAAAGATTTAAGATAGTGATCTCAAAAATACCTCTCTTCCACAGGGGTATAGCTGAGAGTGCGGTTCGCGTTAAGGCGGAAGAAAATGCAAGATTGCGCGGAGCGCAGAGGGTTGAAGAAAAGGATGTGGTAAGCGCTTTTTTTACGGATGTGCCCATACCTTTTTACAGCATCATGATCAGGCTTCTTGATCAAAATGATATCGATTACAAAAAATACGGGTTTCCTGAAAATCGCCATACTTGCTGATGAAAATTGCCGTCATTGGTGCCGGAGCAATTGGTAACCTGGTCGCCGGGTACTTAAAACGGGCTGAAGAAGATGTCCTGTTGATAGCTCGGCCCGATTTGGTCGGCGCAATACAAGCAAGCGGCTTGCATCTATCGGGGGCGCGAGGAGCTTTTCAAGTTGAAGTGGCAATTTCCGGGCATTTGGATGAGGCCCCCGATCTCGCCATTTTGGCGGTAAAAACCCAGGACATCCCGGAAGCGCTCGACAAATCAAAGGAACTTCTCAAAAAATCGATCCTCGTCACCACGCAGAACGGTATTCAGGCGGATGTGATTGCATCGCGCCACCATCCCCGGGAATGTATTGTTCCCAGCATTGTGATGTTTGGCGCCACGTGTCTGGAACCGGGGCAGGTAGTGCACAATTTTGAGGGAAGCTGGATTATCGGCCGGCTGTTTGCGACGGATGAAGAGATATTGCAAAAGGTGCAGTTCGTGCTGAACAAGGCATTTCCAACCGTCATCAGTGACAATATCAAGGGCATGAAATACCTGAAGGTTTTTGTCAACGCCAATAACTGTATTCCCGCCATACTGGGGATGAGCATGCAGGAGGCCTTCAGCGATGTGGCAACCAGCCGGATATGTCTTGCCGTCTGGAAGGAGGGGTTGGATATTGTCACCCGTTCAGCGATTGCGCTGGCTTCCCTGCCCAATTTCCCGGTGGAGCGTCTGACGCGCCTAACCTCGATGGCAACTGACGAGGCGGCAACAATATTTTCCGGGATGATGATCAACCTCAGCGAGGAACCCCTTTTCGGATCCATTTTGCAGAGCATCAGAAGAGGAAGACCTTCCGAGATAGACTACATCAATGGGGAATTCGTCACCCTGGCGCGGGATCATAATCATGCCGCGCCGTTGAACGAAATGCTGGTCGGCCTGGTGCACCGGGTGGAGCGTACCGGCAGACATTTGACACGGCGGGAGCTGCTGTCAGAAACCGCTGGCCTCGTGCAGTAAAAGGGAAAAACGACCGTATGATTGAATCACCGTTTCCGAGCATAAAACTTACCGTACTCAATGTGTACGGGCAATGTTATCATGGATATAAGGCGGGCGATGAAATTGTCCTGGAAGACTTCACCCACCCCCCCGAACATTTCTGTCTGGGGCTTGCCCATGCCCTCTTCCCGGTGGCGTATGCCTTGAGCTTCGGCGCGCAATTTCCGTTCCGGGATAATCAGCGGTCTCTTTCGGTGACCTGCCCCGACGGGGGCAAGCTGGAATTTGAGGTGGAGGTGCTGGACCAGGACGGCCGGGTTGAGACCCTGTCGAAAAATCCCGCCTATCACGGCCCGAACCCGAAAAAGATGCTGATCGAGGTTGTTCAGGCCAAAGGGAAATGTTTCTATAATTATAAAGTGGGAGACAAATTTGAAACCGAGGGTCTGAAATGTATCCCGGGGTTTTGCGGTTCGGCATTCCATACGGCGTTTCCCGCCCTTTTTGCCCTTAATTTTGGCGCACGCTTTTTCTTCATGGACAATCCTGACTCCATTGACACGGTAACCTGCCCGGATGGGGGCAACGTCGTATTCAGAATATCAAGGTGTGACGACAGCGAGGGCATGTAGAATATGGCGGCAAAAAGGAGGGTGGTGGTTACCGGCATCGGGGTAATCTCACCCAACGGTATCGGCAAGGATGCAGTGTGGCAGGCAATGGTTTCAGGCGCTTCCGGCGTGAAGCTGGTCGATCACTTTGACGTCACGCTCTTCAATACCAGCATTGCCGCGGAGGTGAGAAATTTCGACCCCTTTAAACTGGGGCTTTCCCACAGCGAGGCGGTGCGGATGGACCGGTATGTCCAGTTCGCCGTCGTGGCGGCGGATATGGCGATCCGTGACAGCAAGCTGGACCTGTCCCGCGTAAACACCGAACGCGCCGGGGTGTGCCTTGCCAATGCGATATGCGGCACGAAGTATATGGAGGAAGAGTTTGCCCTGGTTACCGACAGCGGGAAAAACCCTATTGACCCCGCGAAAGTCCGGCCTGATTTATACGATGCCGCAATGTTTAACACGCCCTCCATTGAAATCTCGGCCCGATTGGGGTTGCAGGGCATGTGCAGCACGCTGTCGACCGGGTGTACTGCCGGAACCGATTCAGTGGGCTATGCCCTGGAGGCGATTCAGGACGGCGAACAGGATCTCGTGATAACCGGTGCGGCCGAGGCGCCCATCACCCCCATAACCTTTGGCGCATTCGACGTCATCAATGTTCTGTCGGTCTTGAACGATACGCCGGAGGCGGCGAGCCGCCCCTTCGACAATAAGCGCGACGGATTCGTTCTCTCCGAAGGCGCGGGAATCCTTATCCTGGAGGAAGCCGATCATGCCCTGAAGCGGAACGCCCCCATCTACTGCGAGGTGGCCGGCTTCGGGACCAGCTGCAACTCCTTTCATATGACCGATCTGCCCGCCGATGGAACGGCGATGGCGCGGTGCGTAGACCTGTCGCTGCAGGACGCCGGGCTGAAGCCCCGGGAAATCGACTACATCAATGCCCACGGCTCATCCACCCGGATGAACGACATCTTCGAGACCAATGCCTACAAAACGGTTTTCGGGGACTATGCCTACCGCTTGCCCATCAGCTCGCTGAAATCCATGATCGGTCATCCCCTGGCCGCCGCCAACTCCATCGAGTTGACCGTATGCGCCATGATCTTCGCGAAGGGCCTGCTTCCCCCCACCATCAATCAGGAAGAGAAAGATCCTCAGTGTGATCTTGACTACATACCGAATCAAGCCCGGCCCGCGCGGGTGAACACCATATTGAAAACCAGCAGCGGTTTTTCCGGGATCCACTCATCTCTGATTCTGAAACGGTTTGCATGATGGAAAAGATTGCAGTCACCGGCTTAGGCGTGGTTGCCCCCCCCGGCATCGGAAAGCGCCAGTTCTGGGCTAATATCAAGGCGGGCCGCTCGTTTGTAAAAAAGATTACCCGCTTTGATGCCTCGCTCTACCCTTCTCACATAGCGGGGCAGATCGATGAGCTGGAAAAATACAGCCATGTGAGCGAACGCCTCTTGAAGAAGATAGATGTCTTTTCCCATTTGACGCTCATCGCCGCCGAGCTTGCGCTGCAGGACGCGGGCATCGATATCAAGCAGGAGGATCAAAACCAGGTGGGCATTTTCCTGGGCAATGCCATCGGCGGCTGGCTCTATGCCGAGACCGAGCTCCGCGATCTTTACATCGAGGGCCGGGAAGGAGTTTCCCCCTACATGGCATCAGCCTGGTTCCCGGCGGCGCCGCAGGGCCAGGTTTCCATCTACTATGGAATAAAAGGGTTCAGCAAGACGGTGGTGGCGGACCGGGCGAGCTCGCTGCTGGCAATGGGGTATGCCTGTAAGACGTTAGGCAAACAAAAACTGGGCATGATCTTGGCGGGCGGCATGGAGGCTCCGGTGACACCGTATGCCCTTCTCTGTTGCAATACCTACGGCGGGCTTTCCCATGATAACCTCCATCCCGAAACAGCCTACCGCCCCTTTGACCGGAAGCGCAGCGGCTTTGTCATCAGTGAAGGGGCGGGGATTGTGGTGATGGAGGGCAGAGATCGCGCGCAATCGAGAGGCGCACGCATCGCCGCCTGCATTTCCGGTTACGGTACAACCTGTGATGGGCGGGACCGGGTTCTTCCGGACCCTTCGGGAAAACAATTGGCCCGCGCCATAAATATTGCCCTGGCGGATGCGCAGACCCACCCCGACGAGATTGACTACATCAGCCTGGACGGCCTGGCGATTGACATTTGGGACACGGGGGAGATCAATGCCCTCAAGCAGGTGTTCGGCGCGAGGATTCGTGCCATACCGGCGAGCTGTCCCAAATCGATGTTCGGGAACATGCTTGGCGCCTCCGGCGCGCTGGATTTGATTACCACGGTGCTGGCCATGGAGCATGGTTTGGTTCCCCCCACCATCAATCTGGATGAACCGGAGCGCGGGGATCTGTCTTTTGTAACCCGCCATGCTCAGGAGCATAGCATCGGCAAGGCCTTGGTCATCTCGCGGGGCCGGGGCGGGATCAATGCCGCGCTGATAGTTGAAAAAGGATAAAAAGGAGGTATGAGAATGAAGATATTGTTTGTCATGCCGAAGGTTGGGTCCTGGGCGACCCATGGGAAGCACGTCGGTCCAAACCAGCTGTACGCGCACTGGGCGGCGTATGTGCGGGAAAAGGGGTTTCAAGACGTGGAAGTCCTGGACTGCAAGGCCCTGGAAATCCCCATGGATGAAATGATTGATATGGTGAAGGCAAAGAATCCGGACATCATTGTTATCGGGGATATGCTCCATTCCTACGGGGGGTACGGGATTCTTGCCCATTTCAAGGAGGCGGCT
Organism: uncultured Thermodesulfobacteriota bacterium; assembly: GCA_964459295.1. GTDB lineage: Bacteria > Desulfobacterota > WTBG01 > WTBG01 > WTBG01 > CAZWCD01. The sequence continues at coordinate 8,487 of CAYWLT010000050.1, read as the reverse complement.
AAAAGGATAAAGCAGGTCCTCCCCCGCGCCAGGATAATTTTCGGCGGGCTGTGGTATTCGGCGATGCCGGTTCAGACCCTGGAGGACAATCCCGCCGTGGATTTCGTGGTTATGGGGGAGGAGGAATCCTTCTATGATCTGCTGGAAGCCCTTGACCGGAAAAAGAATCTACGGGACGTCGCGGGGGTGACGTCCCGGATAAACGGTGAGATCGTCATGGGGCCCCACAAGCCCCTGCTGGAGGACCTGGATTCACTTCCCCTTCCCGCCTATGACCTGTTTCCCATGGAGCGATATGTCGGGCATACCTTCTGGAAGCCCTTTGTTGAGATGGTAACCTCGCGGGGGTGCCCGTCCGCCTGCACCTTCTGCTATGAGTGGGACCAGTATGATCCCCGTTCTCCCTCCGATTTTCTCAAGTGGCGGGCAAAATCGCCGGAGCGGGTCATCGAAGAGCTGGAGCTGCTCCATAAGAAATATGGCGTTCAGGTTGTCGTGATTCAGGATGATAATTTCAACGTGAATCCGGAGCGGGTAAAGCGATTTTGTGAATTGAAGCTGGAGAAAAACATCCCGGTCAAATGGGTGTCGCTGGGCCGGGCGGTTGACTGGGTGAACTGCGAGTCGATCCTTCCGCTCATGAAGCAGAGCGGGCTTTTCATCGGGGTGTTCGGAATAGAGGTAACCACCCCCGAGGAACTCAAGAAGATCGCCAAGGGCATCACCATTGACCAGATCAAGAAGACCATAGAAATCCTGCGGAGAAATAATATCGCGGTTGTGGCCGATATCATGATTGGTTTTGATTACGACGATGAGCGGGTGGTGAAACAGCGCTTCGAGTTTACCGATGAGGTGGATCCCGACATCTTATGGGTTGGTTTTGTCACCCCGGCCCCGAATTCCCCCATGTGGAAGCGTTCGCTGAAGAACAACTGGATCGATCCCGGGAACATTGACTTCAGCGTGTGGGATTTTCTGCATCCGGTGATACCGACCGATCATCTTTCCATCGAAGAGCTGGGCCGCCTTGGCTCCTGGTGCATGCGGGAATTTTTTTCCAAGCCGGGACGGATAAACAGGATCATGGAGAGCGATTTCGACGAGCTGGCAAAACTCTGTTTTCAGGATGTGATGGCGGGGGTCGACAAGTGGGAAGCCGGCGCGACCCGAGGCGAAGTGCTTATCTGAAGCAGGAGGGACGATATGGAGATAAAGGAGACGGTGCGAGATATACTGGTGAAGGCCTTGAAAGTAAGGCCTGAAGAAATTCAGGACGGCGTCAGGCTCTATGACGGGCTGGGTGTCGATTCGACCGAGATGGTGGAGGTGGTCATCCTTCTCGAAAAGACGTTCGGCGCACGGGTAACCCCGAAAGAGGTGAATAAATTTTCAACCCTCGACGACATAGTCGTCGCCATCCAGACCCAATTAGCCAATGCAACTGATCGACTTGAGCTTGCCTATTGATGAACGGGCGCCGGAGGTGCATCCCTTCGGCATTGAGCGGCTGGGACACAGAGAGGGGATCCGTCATCTCAACTGGGTGATGATGAAAAAAAGCCTCCGGGGTAAAATTTCCTTCTGGCTGGGAAAGAGGGTGGTTACCCCCCGGGACCTGCCGGACGGCGAGTTCCTTTCATTGGAAACCGTCACCTGCCCGGTGCACATCGGCACCCATGTTGATTATTCCTTTCATTACGGCACAGTTTCGGAGGGAAGGCCCTCCAGGACCATTAATGAACTTCCCCTCAAGTGGTGCTTTTCTGACGGGGTGGTGCTGGATTTTACCCGCAAGCGACCGGGAGAGGTGATTACAAAAAAGGATGTTGAGGATGGCTTGCGGGCCATACCCTATGATGTGAAGCCTCTCGATATCGTGCTCTTCCGCACCGGTGCGGACCGTTATTTCGGCACCAGGGAATATTTAACCAACTACCCCGGCGTCTCCCCCGAGGCGATTGAATGGTTGCTGGATAGGGGGGTGAAGGTTATCGGTACCGATGCCCTGGGACTTGACCGGCCTTACAAGTTCATGATGGGCGATTTTATGCGGACACACGATGGAAACAGCCTCTGGCCCGCCCATTTTTTCGGCAGGAAGAGGGAATACGCGCACATTGAGCGATTGGCAAACCTCGGCGCCTTACGCACGGCCCATGGTTTTAAGATCGCCTGTTTCCCGGTAAAGATCAGAGACACCGGTGCCGCCTGGGCGCGGGTGGTGGCTTTCACAGGAGATGAATAATGGGACATACCTGTAACTCGATTATGATCAGGGCGCCGTATGATAAAGTCTTTGACATTTCAAACGATATCCCGCGATGGACGGAACTGTTCGGCGGCGAATACAAGGAAGCGCGGATTGTAAAACGAGAGGGAAACCGAATCATCTTCCAGCTTACCGATGAAGAAAACAGGTCCTGGCAATCCTGGCGCCTCCTTTGTAAGGAGCAATATTTTACCTATGCCGAACGGGAAGAGCCAAAATTCCCGTTCCAGTTTATGAAGATCATCTGGCTCTATACGCCGGTACCCGGGGGGGTTGAGCTGACCTGGATTCAACACTTCACCATGGATGAAAAGGCAAAATTCTCGGATGAACAGGTGGAAGGGTTTATCAACACCCATTCCCGGGATAATTTAAAGATTTTCAAAGAGGTCATTGAGCGGGAAGCGGTGCAAAAGTAAGCGACGGGCAAGCATGGGTTCCGGATTACCCCGGACGGTTTCGGCAATTCGACCGGGGAACAGTGTCCCGGGCCTCCGCGATTTTGTGCGCGGCGGAAGGAGGAGGAATGGGTACGGCGTTGCACGGCAAGACGGCAGTCATCACCGGCGCGAGCAGGGGCATCGGCAGGGCCATTGCCTCCTGTGCCGCGGCGCTGGGGATTAATCTGAGCATCGCCGCGCGTCAGGCGGGCCCCCTCAATGAAACGGCCGATGAAATTGCGAAAAGGTACGGGGTGAAGGTCGTGCCGGTCCCGGTGGATGTCGCCCGGCTGGAAGACCTGGAGCACCTGGTGGAAAAGACAAAAAAAGAGCTGGGCACGATTGACATCCTGATCAATAATGCCGGTGTTTCAAGCCAGCACCCTTTTCAGAAGCAGCCCTTTGAGGATTTTGAGCGGTTGGTGCATACCAACTATCTCGGCTATGTCCGGATGATCCGGCTGGTGATTAACGATATGATCCAAAAGAAATCCGGCGCAATCATCAATATTGTGTCGGGATCGGTCCTGTGCGATCCGCTTCCGCGGAATTTTCTGGTATACAGCTCCCTGAAGGTGGGGCTGCGCGCCTTTGCTAAAGGCCTGTTCTGGGAGATGCGCGATCATGGCATCAAGGTTACCTCCATTCTCCCCGGGGTAACCGATACCGACCTCACCGGAAGGCTCCAGGGGATAACCGTCGAAACCTCCCGGCTGATGACCACCGAAGCGATTGAGAATGCGGTCCGGTTTGCCCTGACCGTGCCCGCCAATGTCTGCCCGCTGGAGATCGCCGCCATAAACCAGCAGACGCCGTGGGTCGAGCCGGTTATACCCTTTGTCCAGGAACACCCGGGGCAGTAGATGGGCAAGCGGAATGACAGGGCTTTCAAAAAGCGCGCGCGGGGAAAATGATCATTGATGCACATGCCCACTGGTTGCCTGAAGAGATAATCTCCAGCGCCCATTTTTTCTCCAAGGCCTGGGGCGATATTGAAGCGCAGATTGCCGTCATGGAAAACCTTGGTATCCGCAAGGCCGTGCTTACCTATCCCACCTCCGATGCCGGGCTTAAACTGGGGGGCGGAAGAGAAGTGGCCCGGATTTATAATGACCGTGTCACGCAAATAATCAGGCGATACCCGGACAGGTTTCTCGGCGCGGCGGTGCTGCCGGTAGAAAGCGGTGAGGCGATGCTGGCGGAGTGGAAGCGGGCGCGGGAGGAGCTTGGATTCAGGGCGATTTCCCTGGCCACGAGTTATGACGGCCGGTATCTGGATGATGAACGATTTTTGCCGCTCTATCGGGAGGCGCAGGAAGCCGCCATCCCCATATTTGTCCATGCGCAGATCGTCAACCCCATCGGGTATGAGCGCGTTCGGGATCCGCTCCTCACCCCGGTCATTGAATATGTCTTTGACACCACCATGGCGGTGGGCCGTTTGCTGATGTCAGGCATACTCCGGGAATTTGACCGGGTGAAGTTCATCTTTGGATATTTTGGCGGAGTGGTTTCCTTTCTCAAGAACCGGTTTGACACCACCTATCAGATGCTGCGGTCCATCAATTTTGTTAAGGACTTGAAGGGCAATCCCACGGATTATATCAAGCGCATCTATGTCGACACCAGCGGCGAGACCAGCCGGGAAAATTTGCTTTCCGCCCTCGAGCTCTTCGGGTCGGAACACATTTTGTGGGGCAGTGAGTGGCCGGCGAAAAGGGATCCCCTGAGTTCGATCCGGGCGATCCGGGATTTGCCGGTCAGCCGGGAAGCAAAAGAAAATATGTTGAGCCGTAACGCAGAAAAAATCATAGAAGGAGTATGGTAATGCAGATGCAAAAGGAGATTCACTTAACCGGCCGCGATTTAACCGAGATGGTCCAGCTCAGACCGCAGGACGTGGGAAAATACGCCATTATCCCCGGCCCGCGGGACCGGATGGAGGCGGTCTTAAAAAAATTGCAGAACGCAGTCAGAAATTTCTCCTTTATGGAGTACGCCATGTACACCGGAGAATATGTCGGGACCAGACTGACCACCATTAACGGGGGGAGATTCAGCGCTGACACCGCCATTACCACCGAGGTTGTCTGCAACGCCCTGATTAAGAACATTATGCGCATCGGGACCTGTGGCGCCCTGGATGAGAATATGAAGATAGGAGACCTGGTTGTGGTTGATAGCATCATCCGGGGAGATGGGGTGACGCCCTATTATGTGGACGATACCTTCACTACCGTCCCGGACGAACAGATAACCGATGTGCTGTTTTCCGTGGCCAAAGAGATGGGGGCGACCGTTCATCGCGGGTGCGTCTGGACCACCGATGCGCTGCTGCGTGAAACCCGCGACCTGGTGGAAGCGAAGCGGAAAGAAGGCGCGGTTGCGGTGGACATGGTTTCCTCGGCATTTCTGACCATCGCCCAGTTGTACCAGGTAAAGGCCGGGGCCATTCTCGCGGTGAGCGACAATGTCATAACCGGTGAGGCGGGTTTCGTGAACCCGGTGTACTATATGGCGGAGACCAGGCTGGTGGAGACAGCCCTGGCGGCGGTGAGAAAACTGGAAGGAAAGTAAACAGGGAACTTCTCATTATTCGTTTTTTTGTCATTCCCCGACTTGATCGGGGAATTCATATAGTAATTTTTGTGGATTCATGCTTTCGCGGGAAGGAGGGACAGAGGCCGTAAGGTGAATTTTGAGAGGTACCCTTTAAGGTTTATATGCGGTGAGGGTCATGGTGAAGGTCACTTTATTGGGAACATGCATGAATGTTTTGACCAATCCGATATTCGGCGCTACATATGATATTCCCTCGCTCGGTGCGCCCTTCCCATCGCTCTCCTCGTACACCGTTTTGAAGGAAAATTTATAACAATCGGCGTATGTTTTATCCGACAAGGATAACGTTTCTTTCCCCAACAGCGTCGCCTCCGTGGTTGTCCGAACCGGGACATGTGAGGTATAGGTGTGCGTTTGTCCCACCGCAAGGGTGAGTGGCAGCACAAGTTGCTCCGGTGAATCTTTGTATTGAGCGGTTATGCCGAACAACCCCTCCTGTGCCTTTCTGTCGTAACTTACCAGTTGTTCCGCACCCCCATCCTTGGAAGAGTACCGCTTCAAGTATTGCTTTCCGCTGATTATTGCCTTGCCGTTATAGCGTATTGTCACGCTGCCGGGAGCGCACGCGCCGTCTATGCATGTTTCGGTGGCGTATTCCCACTTCATGCCGTCACCAACCGGGAGATAATCATCTCCCCCTTGCCGCGTGCATGCCGGCAAAGCGAACATGAGGGCAAGGAGAAACATGGTGCGCAATCGAAGCAGTGGATGGATATTTTTCAAGAGACGGTTACCCTGTTTCTATGTTTCTGATACCCCGGGCCTTGCAGAGCCGGATTAAAGTAAAGAGGGTAATGTTCTTTTTTCCTTCTTCAAACCTGGAAAGATCCGGCTGCTTCATGTTTACCGCAAGCGCCAGCTGCTTTTGATTCAAGCCCTTCTCAATTCTTCTTTCTTTAATCAGCCTTCCGGTTGCCTGGAACGCGGCCGGTGCCTCGCCCTTAACCTTTTTCTGTCCGTGGTTTTGCTGCCCCACCATTTGCTCTTAATTGTTTCCCGCCAGTCCCGAATGTCCGACCGCCGCGCATGTTTCAGCCGGCAGGTTCTGATCTTCGGCCAGGCTTCCAAGAATGTTTCCCGCGGCAGAACGGCAAAAAGCTCGTCTGGTTTATCGCAGCGTGATAAGAGGGTAACCATCCGGGAACTAAACTTGGGGTGACCCCCTTTTCTTAACATGCTGCCCTTGCATGGTGTTCCCAATCTTCTGGTAAATTAGTTTTGCACCTATTTGCCTACCACGTTTCTATGCTTCCCCCATCACAAAGTAAATTTTTATCAATATCAATTTCCGATAAATCATCTTGACAGCTTCCTCTCATCCACATATATTTAGTTCTCCAAAAAAAGCACAACCATAACATTCACTATAAATATTTTTTTGTGCCTTTGAAGGCATACATTACGTTCACAGGAGGTCGGATCGCATCATGGCTGATATGGGATCAATTGATATGGGATTGGCTTTTAAGATAGCCGGCGGCGGATTCGCTTTGGTTTTCATTCTCTTGACACTGTTGTACTTTACGGTGTGGCTTACCAAGGTCATTACGGAAAAAATAACAAAAGGCAAAGATAAATAAATCATCTGATGTTACAGAAAACTCAGATTCTGCCTATAGGGAGGAAAAGACGTGTTTGAACTATTAGAGAGCGGTTTTCAGTTTTTAACCTGGGGCAATGCCCTTATGATTGTTATAGGTCTTACGCTGATATACCTGGCGATTGCGAAAAACATGGAGCCGCTGCTCTTGCTTCCTATCGGTTTCGGCATCATGCTGGTCAATCTGCCCATGGGCGGGTTGATGAATTATGAGTATCAGCTCAAGGCGGAGCAGCCCGGAATCGTCAGCAATATTTCTGTTGAGATAGGGCGTTTTTTTGAGAGAGATACGACGGTTGTTCAAACCGATTCGGGCGCTGTTGCCTCCCCGGTTCACGGACGGGTGAAGGAGCTTAACGTTAAACAAAACCAGAAAGTTGAGCCAGGTGATGTCATAGCCCTGATCATTACGACCGAACAGACCGACCAGTCGAAGATTCCGACAAAACCGGTTGGGCTTCTCTCGCGGTTTTTTGCCTACGGTATCATGTGGCAGATTCTGCCGCCCCTCATCTTTCTGTGCCTGGGAGCCTTAACCGACTTTGGTCCCATGCTCGCCAATCCGAAAACGATGCTCCTGGGAGCTGCGGCCCAGTTTGGCGTATACTTTGCGTTTTTTCTGGCCATTTTCTTTGGCTTTGACCGTAACGAAGCAAGCTCGATAGGAATTATCGGTGGCGCCGAGGGGCCGACGACCATATACGTCACGGCAATGCTGGCGCCTCATATTATCGGTGCCACCGCCGTGGCCTGTTATTCTTACATGGCCTTGGTTCCGTTGATACTACCTCCGGTCATCAAGTTGCTGACGACAAAAAAAGAGCGGGGCATTTACATGAAACCGCAGCTGCGGGACGTATCGAAGCTGGAACGAATCCTCTTTCCCCTGGTGACAACCATTATCGTTGTTCTCTTCGTTCCCGATTCAGCCCCGCTCATCGGCTGTTTCATGGTGGGAAATCTCTTCAGAGAAAGTGGTGTCGTGGGGCGGCTCAACACAACAGCACAGACTGTTTTTATTGATATAATGACCATCTTTTTGACCCTTTCCATCGGCGGAACCATGGCGGCGGAAAATTGCCTTCAGGTCAAGACATTGCTGATCCTGGTTCTGGGTGTTATCTCGTTTGCCAGCGCCGCAGCTGCCGGCGTTATCCTGGCTAAAATCATGAACCTGTTCCTGAAAGAAAAGATCAATCCTATGATCGGAGCCGCGGGCGTATCTGCGGTCCCCATGTCAGCCCGGGTGGTACAGGTCATGGGTCAAAAAGAAAACAAGCGGAATTTCTTGCTGATGCATGCCATGGGACCCAACGTAGCCGGAGCCATCGGCGCGGCTATAGCCGGCGGTGTGTTCATCGGTGTTCTGTACCGTTAATAGTTAATCGGCAACGATGCCGCCCGGCGCATCTGGGTTGGAGACTACCGGGTAATTTGCGAAATTCATTGCGAACGGTTGATTATGTTACGTGTGGTCATCGGTCATGGTAATGATGATTACCTGAATATTGCATAGCACTTTAAAAAAAGCATAGTTCTAGAAAGGACTAACC
>CAYWLT010000049.1:0-13653 GCA_964459295.1 uncultured Thermodesulfobacteriota bacterium | reverse complement strand
CCTCCAGCATCTCCCAGGTCGCGCGGAACCGCGCTTACGCTTCGCCGGGAAACCCGGCTATCAGCTCGGTGCCCAGGCAGAGGTCGGGGATGGACGCGTGAAGCATGTTGGCGATTTCCCGGAAATCGGCTGCCCGGTAGGGCCGGTTCATCAGTGAAAGGATGGTGTCATTGCCGCTTTGCAGGGGAAGGTGCAAATGGGGGCATATGGTTTGGGAGGCGGTGATGAGGTCGATGAGCGCCGGGCTCACTTCCATGGGTTCAAGGGAGCTCAGGCGCACACGGGATACCGGTTTGCTGTGGTCAATGCGCTTAAGCAGCTCGAGCAGGCTGCCGCGGGGGGTGAGGTCAGTGCCGTAAGCGCTCAGATGAATGCCGCTTAAGACCACCTCCCTGAAGCCGGACTCGCTCAAGGCTGAAAGGTGTTTCAGAACTTCATCCGGCGGCAGGCTGCGGCACCTGCCTCGCGCGTAAGGAACGATGCAGTAGCTGCAGAATGATTCGCATCCGTCCTGGATCTTCAAAAATGCCCTGGTGTGGTTGGCGAATGAGTGCAGGGGGGGGTCCCGAAAACAGGCGTCCGCTCCAAGATCGGGTATAATCGTCCTTGCCGGATACGTGCCGCAGGCCGGTTCAATCAAATCGGCAATCTGCTGTTTCGCGGCGTTTCCCAGCACCAGGGAAACCCCGGAAAGCTGCGCCAGCGCTTCCGGCGCGATCTGGGCATAGCATCCGGTCACAATAATCCGCCCGCCGGGATTGGCTTTGTGAGCCCGGCGGATGATCTGGCGGGACTGGTAGTCGGTTTTTTGGGTGACGGTGCAGGTGTTGATGATGTAAACATCCGCCTTTGACGAAAAATCGGTTACCCGGTAACCCCGCGTCAACAGTGCTTCTTCGATCGCCGCCGATTCATACTGGTTGACCTTGCATCCGAGGGTGGTGATGGCAACGGTTGTAGTTTTCATGGGATTAGCCGGATGGTTAATGAATAAGCCGGCATTATAGTTAACCCTGATTCCTCCGAAAGGCAAGCGAAAGAAGGGCAGGTATGCAAAAGTGCTTGATAAGGAAGCACGGCTATGATATGAGGCTCACCTTGTTGGGGATGAAGGAGTTGGAAGGCAGAAGAAAAAGACCCATATCCAACATCGAATGTCCAACGATAAGCCTGGCCGGTAGGAGCGGCTTGAGCCGCGAATGCTTTACCGAGAAAGCGAATTTTATTGTAGGGGCAACCGGGCGGATGCCACTGCATTTGCACAGACCTGTACCCCCGCTTTCGCGGGGATGACAAAAAATGCGGGGATGACAGCCAATCAAGTGAACAAGTAAAAACATGACATTTCCGCGAAAGCGGGGATCCATCATTATCTTCATTTTTCCTCGCGTCTGCAAGGACGCGGATGCCTCACGGGGTGGATTATGGCTACCATCGTTGCTTTTCAAGGAGTGCTCTACGACCGCGACCGGGTGGGCGATTTGAAGAAGGTTACCGCGCCGCCCTATGATATTATCTCACCCGCGGAGCAGGAAGGCTACTATGACGAGAGTCCCTACAATGTGATCCGGTTGATACTGGGAAAACAGAGCCCGGCTGATTCGGATGCGGACAACCGCTATACCCGCGCCGCCGCCTTTTTCAGGCAGTGGCGGCAGGATTCGATTCTCAAGCGGGATGGCGCTCCCTGCCTCTATGCCTATCACCAGGAATTCAACGGCACGGGCGGAAGAATGTCCCGAGACGGCTTTATCGCCCTAATCCGGCTGGAGGAGCGGGAGAAGGGGGTGATCATCCCCCATGAAAAAACCCTGGACCAGCCCAAGGCGGACCGGTTGAAGCTGATGCAGGCCTGCTCGGCGAATTTCAGCCCGATCTTTGCCCTCTATTCCGATCCCTCCGACGATATCAATCGCTTGCTGCAAGAATCCGTCGGCGCCGTGGTTCCGCTGGAGGCGACCGATCATGAGAACACCTTCCATCAGCTCCGCCGTGTTTCCGATCCGGCGGTCATCCGGGAGGTGTCGCGGCGGCTCAGCGGCCAGGCGCTTTTTATTGCGGACGGCCATCACCGCTACGAGACGGCGCTCAATTACCGGGGGTGGCTGCAGGAACAGAACCCCCGTCACAACGGGAGGGAATCCTACAACTACGTAATGATGTACCTTACCCCGCTTCAGGGCAGGGGTCTTCTCATCCTTCCTTATCATCGTGTGATTGAGCGCATAAAGTCTTTTGATTTTGATGAATTCGAGCGAAAACTTCAAGAATATTTTGATATTTCCCGGTACCCCATGGATGCCAATAAACCGGAGGGTTCATGGGCCGTCTTTATGGACCGGGTGCGGGAAGCGGGGAAAAAACGACCGGCCTTCGGGATGTATGGTTTGAAGCAGAGCTGCTGTCATCTGCTTCTCCTCAAGGAGGGCTTGTATGCATCCCTGCGCGACGATGACGCCGGTTCGGCATCCCTGAAGAAACTTGATGTAAACATTATTGAGACCTTCATTTTTAAGAAGGTGCTGGGCATAACCAGCAAGGACCTGCAGATGCAGCAGAACATCACCTACGTGCATCATGGCGCTGAGGGCCTGGACCTGGTGCGGAACAAGGGCTACCAGCTGGCCTTCATTCTTAATTCCACCCGGGCGGAGGAGATCCGGGACATAGCCGGCCGGGGGGAGACCATGCCGCAAAAATCCACCTTTTTCTACCCCAAGCTGTTAAGCGGGCTGGTGATGAATCCGATCATCCCCGGAGAAATGATTGAGCCTTGAAGGCAATGGAAGGCCGCATCAGGGAAGATGAAAAGCTCGACGAACTTTTTGACGGACGCATCCGGATCATTCAGAAGAAGGTGGGCTACCGCTTTTCACTTGATGCGATTTTGCTCGCCCATTTTGCCGCGCTGATTCCCGCCGCCTCGATCATTGACCTGGGGACCGGCAGCGGCATTGTCCCGCTCATTCTGGCCCGAAAGGAAGCGAACGCAAAAATTGTGGGTGTTGAGGTGCAGCCCGGCCTGGCCGACATGGCCCGGCGCACTATTGCGCTGAACGGTCTTGCCGGCCGCGTTTCCATAGTGCAGCATGACCTGCGGACGCTCACCCGCAGCCTTGCTCCGTCCTCGTTTGACCTGGTGGTCGGCAACCCCCCCTATTATCCCGTGGGTAATGGAAGAATCAATCCCGAAGAGGAGAAGGCCATCGCCCGCCACGAGATCATGGCCACGGTGCGGGACATCATCGGGATTGCGTACCACCTGGTATCATCCGCCGGGTCGGTGCTGATCATATTTCCCGCCAAAAGGCTGATTGATTTGCTCTCCGCGTTCATGACCTGCGGCCTCAAGCCCCGTGCCTTGAGGGTCATTTACAGCGGGATGACCGGGGAGGCGAAGCTGGTCATGGTGCAGGGATGCAAGACCGGCAATCCCGAGCTGGAGATTGTCCAACCGTTTGTCATCTACGGGGCGGACGGGAGGTACTCGGAGGAGATGAAAAGGATTTATGCGGGGCTGTAGGCGCGGTTCATTCCGCCCGGGTGATTTCACCGATGCGAAAGCGGATATCGCTGATCACCTTTTCTCCGATCCGCAGGTTAATCCGCTCGATGATCTGCCGCTTCATGAACTCAAGCTGCTGCATCCAGGTTGAACTGGAGACGGTCACCCAGAGGACCATAGAGCGTATTTGCTGAGGCTGCGCCTGGCGGGCGATGGCCTCTCCCACCTCGCTGTTCCACACGTCCCAAATCCGGTATTGCTTTACCTTCAGGCCCAGGTTGAGCGAGCCGAGCACGCGCTCCAGCACGGCATTAACCGGTTCAGGCGCCTTCGATTTTCTTCTGGTCATGCGGCGATTGCCTCTGGTTCATGGTGCATTGGCAATCTATCAGATTCATAGCCATTTTTAAAGTAAATTAAACTTGTAAAACAATAAAACAAATTTGACATTGAAGCCGTTTTTTTGTATTCTGGCAGTCAGCCTCGGCATCATATTTCATTGCATGGTTTAGCAGGCGGTACCTATATGGCAGAGTGGAGAAAACACCCGCGGCTGGAATTCGGCATCAAGGTTATGAACAAGGAAACCAATGCGGTTTCGACCATGTCGGATATTTCCGTGGGTGGATGCTTCATCAAGGAGGCGGACGGGTTCCCGCCCCTGCCGGTTGATACCAGGATCCCGCTTGCCTTTGAAATACCCGGCAAGGATGAGTATGAGGATATCTACATCGAGCTTGAGGGCAGGGTTGTGCATCACGGGAGGGAAGGAAAAGGCATGGGCATAAACTTCATGATGGTGGAGCCCGCTGCCGCGAACGTGATAAGCAATTTTGTCAAGGCCTACATCTGACCGTTTTTTCGACCTGCCGTTTAGGCCCGCCGTTTCCTTCCAAAAGATCCTTTGCCAGTTCCCGCGCAACTTCCGGAAAGCCTTCGGGTTGATAAATCATCTCTCGCAGATAGGGGCCCGCCTCCGCCACTTTGTCCCGCAGAGATTCGAAAGCGGCAAAGCGCACCGAATAGTGCTCATCGGCCAACATGCCGGCCATGGTTTTGAGCGCCTCCACCTCCCGGCTGCCGCCCAGGGCGATGGCGCAAAACCTCCTCACCGACGGCATTTTATCTGCTGCGGCAGGGGTAAGCGCCCCGGGTGGAAGGCGGTGCGCCAGCCTGCTGATGCCCCTCATGGATGCGGTTCTGACATTTCCGTCCGCGGATTGCAGAAAGGAAAGAAAAATTTCAAGGGAGCCGTCATCCTTCAGGTCGCCCAGCATTGAAAGAGAGAATGGTGCGACAACCGGATCATGGGCATGGTCCTTTAATGCCTCCCGCAAAGCGGGGGCGGCAACAGGCCCCATCCCGCTGATGATTTCCCGTACCGTAAAGGAAAGCTGCACATCATTAATCCGGACGTATTCAAGCAGCCGTGGCACGATGGACGGCCCCTCTGCCGCGAGCTGCTGAACCGCCGCCTGCCGCGCTTCCTCGTCGTTGAGATCAATCTCCATCGCCGGCAGAGGCTCGCAGTGCTCGAACAGTTTGTCTTCGCCGGTACCGGGTCGATCCGCCGTGCGGGGAGCTCTGTTTATGACCCGCCGGCCGGGCAGGCTCTTTTCCGCAAGCCGGGCAGAGGTGTCAAGGCCGCCGCCCCGCTGCCCCTGGCGCCAGAGGTGATTGTTTTTCCCCGCACCGCTGTAGGCGTCTTTTCCCCCGCCATCAATCAGCAATCCGATGCTGCCGGACTTCTCCTCCTCCCAGTATTGTCCGTTGCCCTGGCTGCAGAATGAACCGCTCCGGTAGGTGTCGTTGCCCCGGCGGTCGATGAGCATGCCCATCCCGGACTTGCCCCCGGCGCCCTGGGCAAACCAGTCCGCATGGTAGAGGTCGTTTCCGCCCGCATCGGACAGCAGCCCCAGTGCATAGTCGTAACCGCATCCCTGGGCCGCCCCCCACGATGTGTATACATCATTCCCTGAATGGTCGGCCAGCGCCCCCACCGCCCGGTGGGTCGCGGCTCCCTGCGCGTACCGCCGGGCCCGGTAATGGTCGTCGCCCGCGCGGTCGATGAGCAGACCGGTACCCAGCCAGTAGCCGGCCCCCTGAGCGAAGTAACTGCCGCAGTACGTATCGTTGCCGCTGCCGTTCCAGAGTATGCCCAGTCCGCCCGCGGCATAATTCCTGTCTCCCAAACCGCACCCCTGGGCGAAACTGACAAAGGCGCCTTCCGCTTCCCGTGAGTCGGGGTAGGTTCCCCCGGCGAAAAATGTGTCATCACCCCGCGCATCGACCAGGAGGCCCGCCCCGCCGGTATAGGCGAATCCCTGGTTATAAAGGCTGCCCTGGTAGGAATCATTTCCCTCGCGGTCCGCCACAATGCCGATGCCGAAAGCGGCGGCTCCCTGCGCCATGATGTCGGCGCGATAGCGGTCATTTCCCTTCCGGTCATCGAGAACCCCGACGCCGAATATGCCGCATCCTTGGGCGAAGTCGGCCGCGAGATAGGTGTCATCCCCGGCACAGTCAATGAGAAAACTGCATCCAAAGACAGCGCTTCCCTGACTGTATTTTTCAGCCGAACAGTAGAGATCATTGCCCGCGAGATCAACGATGACGCTTGCCGCCGCATTAAACGGGGAGAAGGTTGGTGAGGCGGAAATATTGTAATATTCGTCATCGCCTCCGAGGTCGATGATCAGCAGGGGATTGATATCCCGGTAGTAGCTTGCTCCCCTGCCTCCGATGATGACGGTGCCCCAGGGGGTCTCCTCCCAAACCATGATATCGCCGCGCAGTTCACCACCCGCCTCCGGGAGGGAGGGGGCATGTATCTTTTGGAGCTGATCGCTCCGCTCCAGCAAGCGGTCGACGGCCGCGGCCAGATCAATGATTGCACGGTACAGGTCGTCCCTTCGAATCGCGGACGATAAATGAAAGGCGGTTTCCTTGGTGTAATGCGCAGCGCTTTTCAGCGGCGGCCGATGCGCCGTGCCCCCACCACCGGGCGCTTTCCGGAACAGCATTGCTTTATCTTTCAGCAGCACCTCGGCAAAATAGTTTGTGAGAAAGAGAATCTCCTTCTGCGAGAGCGGGGCAAAGGCATCGTTCATCCGCCGGCGACAGACAATGATCGCGGACAGCAGGTCCAGGATTGCGGGCCGCACATCCGGCGAAATGCCGGAGAGAGTCTTTCCGCTCTTCAGTTCCGGAGTGGATATGCCGCCGGGACCGGGCGCGGCGGCAAGGTCAATTTCCAGTTCGCTGACTGCCAGCGCCAGAAGCGGGGCGAGGGCGGATCGGCCGCCTTCCAGCCGGCGTGAGAGATCGTCGGCGTATGCCTCAACGGTGAGGGGGCTGTGGAGAAACTGTGCCGTTTTGCTTATGAGGTAGGCGTTCCTGTCGTGGTCCGGAATTTCCATGGCCAGGTCTTTTTCCGTAAGCCTCAGGCTGCGGAGCAGCTGCTGCAGGGGATCGGCGTCCGCCGGCGGCTGTAACTGCAAGCCGGCTTTTCCCGATTCCCGCTGGCCGCCCGCAAGATGAAGACATCCCGGAAACAGGATAATGACAAAAATAAGCGGGATTGCATGGCGGGGACTAATCATTGCGGCTGCAGTGCTGTGGATGATCGGTGTTCAATGGTCACCATAGAACGTTTTCGGCTGCTTTCAAGCGTGCTCCCATCAATGTTACTCATCGGATGTGCGGGTATTAAAGTAAAGCCCAAACACCTTGACAATAAATGGTGATGGTCTATGATGAAGAGGGCAGAGGGTTCAGGGGTTAGGGGTCAGGGAGCAGGAAGACCGAGGTCAGAAGGGAAATCCAAAATATGCCTGCAAACTGCCAACAGAAAACCGGCAACTGAACATCCAACATCGCAGGTTCGACATTCAACCTCCAATGCGGGGGTTCATTTTCACTGTTTGAAGTTTCTGCATGTCATCATGCGACTTGATCGCAGGATCCATCATAAAACAATAACTGGATTCTGCGGTCGAGCCGAAGAATGACCCGCCATGCAACAGCAGGAGTAGCTCCTATGAAAGAAGGTGTGGGCGATATATTTCAGATGGAAACAAAATACCGGCGGGGAAAGTTGCCGGGCGGGGGACTGGACTGGCGCGTGAAGCCGGAAACCTACAAGCGGTATCCCGATGCCGCCGTGGTTGAGCTGCCGCCGCCCGCCATTCAACAGCACTTTTCTCTCTGGGAGGCCATGAGAACGCGAAGAAGCGTGAGGGAATTCGTGGACAAACCCGTCTCCCCCGGTCAGCTCTCCAGCCTGCTCTGGGCGGCCCAAGGCATTACTGCATGTTTTCAGGATTATGGTTTGAGGACGGCGCCGTCAGCGGGGGCGCTCTATCCCCTCGAGCTGTATCTTGCGGTGCACACTGTTTCGACAATTGAGCCGGGGCTCTATCATTACGCGGTAGAGCCCCACCAGTTGCAGCAGCTCGCACCGGGTGACTTTCGCCTCCGGGTGGCGCGGGCGGCGCTGGACCAGGAGGTGGCCCATGCCGCCAATGCGGTATTCATCTGGACCGCCGTTTTTGAGCGCTCCAAGTGGAAATACAAGCAACGGGCCTATCGCTACGTTTACCTGGACGCCGGGCACAGCGCGCAGAATATCGCCCTGGCGGCAGTAGCCCTCGGTTTGGGAAGCTGTCAGATCGCCGCGATTTACGATGACGAGGCAAATGAGCTGCTGGGGGTTGACGGCACCGTCGAGAGTACGATATACATGACGGCGGTGGGGCGGGTGTAGGGAGCAGGGGTCATGGTACAGGATGCCGGATAAACCCAAAATCCTAAATCCCAAACAATGTCAAAACCCAAATATCAAAATCCCAAACATCCTGTAGGAGCGGCTTTCTGCCGCGAATGTATCGCGCCTGAAGGCGCTCCAACCGAAATTGCAAATATCTTTGGCTGGTGCTTGGAAATTTTCTCCTGTATCCTGTATCATGCATCGTGCATCAAGTTTTCGTGAACCCTGACCCCTTTCCCCTCAACCCCCGGAGTTGCCATGGCCCGAATCCGCATACCCAAAGCTCATCCGTTTGTGAAGGACCTCTGCGCGAAAGCGGGGGTCAAGCTGCAAAACGCCATGACCGTTGCTGAGTATGAACAGGAAGTGGCGCGCTTTTTAAAGGAGCATGACATACTCTATCTGTCCACATCACGGGAGGATGTTTCGCGCTGCACCCCGGTGGGCTATTTCACCCGGGGGCTGACCGCATATATTCTTTCGGAAGGCGGCGGCAAGTGTGCCAACCTTGCGCGCAATGAAAGGGTGGCATACGCCATCGCGTCCCGGATCAACGGAGGGAGGGGGCTGATGCTGGTGCGGGGACTGCAGGTGTGGGGAAGGGCGGAGGTGGTGTCAATGCACAAACATCGCAAGCGCTTTGAAGAGATTCTGGCATTCAGCGGAATTATGGCATCGCTGGGTGAGCGAGGGATGAAGGGGCTACCGTCATTCCATTACCGCTTTATCGTGGTCGAGCCTGATAAGATTCGCTATCTCAACCTCGCGAAAGGAATCAACAATATTACCTGGACCAGGAGCTGATGACCCGCATCGCGCTTTTGCAAAGAATAGGGGTCAGGTCTCAATATTCAAGATTATTATTGTCCAAAACAAGATAACAGCCGGATAAACTCCGAGTGGCGATCTCGTTTTTGGACAAGACTGATTCAAGATAAAATTTTAAAGTCGGCTTACATATGTTGAATATTGAGACCTGACCCCGATACGGGCGAGAGCAACCCGCGACTTTTTTTTGTACCCATCACGAGCAGTAGTGCTGTACATGAGCACCCATGACACTGAACAGGAAATGAATGACGTCGTGCGGCAGGTGCTGCTGGTTGAAAACACCTATTACCAGGAGGTGACCATCACCGGGGTAAACGGCGCATGCCCTTACGGACACCGGGTCGGCGATCAGTTTAAAGTAACCGCAATGAACAGCGACGGATTATGCGGATCGCTGCTCAAGTCAATCATGTTTCCCATCACCACTCTTCATTACGGCGGTGCAATTCTCTGGGAAAATGATCCGGATGCGGCCGTGGGATGGTGCCCTGAAGGCGGCAAGGTGCAGGTGGAAATTCGGCGGAGGAGACGGCAGGAACGGACGCTTTTAAAAACCCCCTGCCGGTTTAAGAACCTGACCGGCAAGGGGTATCCAGCGCTCGACAAATATAAGATTTTTGTCGAGGTGCGTGACATTGCCGTCAACTGCTACTGGGGGCACAGGATCGGCGACGTGTTTGAGGTGGATCCGTTCAATGTGGGGGGCGCCTGCTGTCTGCTATACACGCAGCTCTATCCCTATATGCATGTGCTGCTGGCCGGCACGGCGCCGCCCTGGGCCTGGGACGAACACACCATCATGGGTGAATGCCCCGATACCTACGACCGCCTTGCCTACCGCCTGTTTGTGCAGGAACGGTAGGGGGCAGACAGCCTTTACGGTGGTTTGTGAAATATTGCAGCGATCATAGTCAACTGCAGGAGGATATCGATGACCATACATGAAATCAGCGAGGAGCAAAGGGACAGTATAGTGGAAAAAATGATTAACCTGCTCGGCCTGGAAAGAAGGCGTCCCACAAAAAAAGAGCTGGAGGAGGAGATCATCGATTATCTGGGGAAAAAGCACCCCTGTGCCCTGGGCACCTGCGGCCGGGACGGGGTGCCGCGCATTTCCATGGTCGATTACATGAATGACGGACTCACCCTTTATATAATGAGCGAGGGCGGGACAAAATTTAAAAACATACGGGAAAACGATCAGGTTGCGGTGGGCATCGGCAGCTCGACGCACACCATGCGCTCGGTGCGGGGGGTGAATATATGGGGGGCCGCGGAAATCTTCACCGATGACACGCCGGAGTTTTTCAAAGGGTTGCGGCTCTTCAAGCCGTTCCTGGATGATATCGAGCGGCTGACCGGGAAACCGCCGCAGCTTCCCCCCGGGGTGATGAAGGTGATCCGCGTGACGCCTGCGCGGATGATTTACTTTCATTACAACAAGGGCATCGGCAATGAGCTGTGGGAGGCATAGGTAGTTTGGGATTTCGGAATGCGGATTGCGGCAGTGTAGGAGCGGCCTTCGGCCGCGAGATTAAAAAAGTGCAAAACGCCAAATGAAAAGTGCAAAATGCAAAATATAACCGGCTAACGGGCGAACCGGCGTACGGGCCAACCAAAGAAGAGAAGAACTCCCCATGACTGTCAACCGAAACGATGTGATAACCTTCCTTGCCGATGTGAGCCGCCAGTTTGAACAATTTTACATGCGATTCAACCCCGCCGGCGTGGTCGATAAAAAGTCCTGGAATACGCCCATGGGCAGGCTTGACACGGTGAGATCATCGGGAACGTATTTTGAAAAGGCGTCCTCGATTTTCTGTGACCTTACCATAGAAACGCCGCCGGTGCTCGCTGAAAAGATCGGTCAGCGGGGAAGCGCGGCCGAGGCGTTCGTGCTGGAGATCAACTGCTATCCGGTTAATCCGCACATACCCCGCGGGTACTTGGAACTGAGGGCAAATATAACCGATACCATCGTCTTTGCCGGAGGGACGGATATCTTTCCCTATTTCCCGGTCGAAGAGGACGCGACCTTTTTTGCCGGCGGCATGCAAGAATTATGCGGCGGGCACGGGCAGGATTACCAGGTGCTGCGGAAGACCCGGGCTGATTTTTTTGTCTCAAAATTCCGCAACGCAAAGGTGGGGAGCCACGCCGGGATATACACCTTTCACTTGGAGGCGAAAGACTTTCCCTTTGTTAAGGATATGGCCGAGCATTTTTTCAGGCTCTATGGAATCCTGGCGGAAAAAGGGGGCAAGCGAAACTTCACCGCTGACGAGCAGCAGCGCATGCGGGAGATTCACGGAACCTGGGTGGAATGGGTATTGCTGGAGGATTCGGGAACTAGGTACGGCCTGGAAAAGGGCATTCCCCCCGAAGCCCTGCTCGGGGCCATCCTTCCACCGCAGGCGACATTTTAAAACGGGGATTCTGTAGTCGAGCCGCAGGATCCCCGTTTATTTGCCGCAAGCGTGCTAAAGTTAATATGGTGATCAAAGGCTACGGACAATGTGATCTGTACTGCCTAGTCTTTGACAATCTTGTCCAGTCCCAGATCCTGCAGCTTTTCCCGCGAAGGCTTTCCGGTCCGCGGATCCCAGCCCATTTTTTCGCAGTATTCGGTGATCATGGTTCGTGCGTCAAGGGTTATTCCCTGCAGCGGTCCCGCCGTCAGGGGAGGATCGCCGACCATGCGTCCCGGAATCTTCCAGTCCGAAAATGAGATTCCCTCCCGCTGATTGAAGGCCAGCCGCAGGTTGGCGATCCGCTCTCCGGCGATTAGCAGGTCTTCCAGGGGGCGGCTCTCGCCGGTCACGCACTCCATGAATTGCTGTATCATCGGCACCCCGTAGACCATGAGGGCAAAATAGCAGATGCCCGAGGCATTCACCACGTGGGTAAGATTGCTCATGAAGCGGTGCATGTCCGCCTTGCCGGTGTAGCGGTGTTTTTCCACCTGACCGAAGGGGACGCCGGGAATCATGAAGCCGCTTTCGGGGAAGGCCGATCCTCCCTGCATGTGCCGGGCGGGGGTAGCATCGGCGGCGTAGGCGGTGGCATATCCCGGGGTGTTGCGGGGATCGTGCATGGGAATCTCCTGTCCGCCCAGGTGCACGGCGAATTGTTCCGCGCCTCTCCCGATCCGGCGCGCCGCCGCGCGCACGCCGTCGGCAAGCAGCGCCCCGAATCCCTCCCGCCGTGCCATCTTTTCAGTGAGGGAAACTATGGCCTGATGGCTGCCCCAGGTCAGCTCAATGCCACCGGTGTCATCTTTGCCAACGATGCCGTTTTCATAACATTCGATGGCAAAGGCGATGGCCGAACCCGCGGAAATAGTGTCCAGGCCGGAGCGGTTGCAGATGTCGTTAATTTTAATGATCGACTCAAGATTGTCATTCAGACAGAGGGTGCCGAAGGCGCACAGGGTTTCGTATTCCGGCTTGTGGGTTTCGCAGGCATAGGGAGATGATTCAACCGAGACTTCGCCGCCGCAGGCAATGGGGCAGCCGAAGCAGGCATATTTCTTTTTCTGACGGGCCAGCACGCTCTGGTCGCTGATCGCGGCCGCGTTGGGGAAATCCTCTCCAGTGCCGCCCCAGTTCTTGACCGGCGATTCGCCGTTGGCGGCAAACAGGGCCGTGACCCCGCAGGTGCCCAGGCCGGAGAAGAGCTGAAAGGTGGGGCTGCTCTTCCCGCCGGCGATCAGTTTCCTGCGCAGGTTCCGGGCTTGCTCGTACTGCGCCACCGGTATGGCGCCTCTGCCTTTGACCACCACCGCCTTCAGCCGTTTTGAGCCCATGAGCGCGCCCAGGCCCGATCGTGCCGCGGCGCGCCACTTGTCATTGATGATGCAGGATAGCAGCGAGCATTTTTCTCCCGCCGGGCCGATGCCGGCAATGCGTATGTCGGGACCCTGCTCTTCTTTCATGCGGTTTTCCAGTTGGCTGCTATCCAATCCAACATAGGGACCTGCATCTCGCAACTCGGTCCTGCCGTCGTTGATGAAGAGGTACACCCATGAACCGGCCGCCCCTTCAAAAAAGACGCCGTCATACCCCGCCTTTTTCAACGCCGGTCCGAAGAATCCCCCGGAGTTGGCATCTCCCCAGGTGCCGGTAAGGGGTGATTTGCCCATGACGGTGTAACGGGAGGAACTGATGGCGGGCGTCCCGGTCAGGGGGCCGGTGGCAAAACCAAGGATGTTTGCCGGGTCAAGGGGAGGGAGTTTCGGCGTTTGTCTTTCATAGATGAGACGCGCCCCCAAACCGTACCCTCCTATGAACTGCCGGTAGAGATCCGGATCCGGCGCCATGGATTCGGCTGTGCCTTTGGCAAGATCAACCCAGAGCAGCCTTCCGACAATGCCGCCCTTCATAGAGGACCTCCTTGAGGAGATGTGGGATGTGCGATATGAGATCTGCGACGCGGGATATGGGATTAGAAGCAGGTTCTTTTATCGCCCATCGCAGATCCCTCTTATTGCTTGACTATATAGGGCACCTCTAAAAATTCATTTTTTTGAGGTGAAAATACGGTTTATTGA
>CAYWLT010000048.1:0-13659 GCA_964459295.1 uncultured Thermodesulfobacteriota bacterium | reverse complement strand
TGCTTGAAATCATCCAGCCCCTGGTACTCGCCCAGGTCCCGGGCAAAGGCATCATCGAGGTCAGGCAGCACCTTGCTCTTCAATCCCTTGATGGTCACCCGCAACCTCACCTCCTGCCCCGCAAGCTCGCAGCGCTTGAAGTCATCGGGCAGGTTGAGCACGATCTCCCTTTCCACGCCTGTTTCAAGACCGATCAGATTTTCGCTCAGACCGGGAAGGTACTGGTCGACGCCCACCTCAAACAGATAGTCCCGCAGTCTTCCCCCTTCAAACGGTTGCGACCGCACCGTTCCGTCAATGTCGGTGACGATGAAATCGCCGGCTTTGATCGGCCGGTTTCCCTCCACCTCCCGGAAGGAGGCGTGGGATTCCCGTATCATCGACAATCTCTTTTCGACATCTTCCGCGGAAACCTTCAATTTTTCTTTCTCCACCTCAAGGCCGAGATAGACCTGCAGGCCGATCTTCGGCTTCACCTCGAAGCTGGCGGAATAGGAAAACTCCTTTCCTTCCTCCAGGATGCCGTTTTCAAGCACCGGCTGTGATATGGGCAACGCCTGCACCGTTTTTAACGCCTCAGGATAGGAATTTTGAATGAGGCGCGACACCACCTCACCCTCAACCTGCTCTTTATAATATTTTCGCAACAGGTCCTCGGGCACCTTACCCTGGCGAAACCCCCGCATCCTGACCTGCTGCCGTAATTGCTGGTAGGTCAGGGCCACTTCCTCCGCCACCCGGTCCGGCGGAATGACCACGTTAATCTTTTTCTTGACCGGTCCTAATTGTTCGACAGTCACCTGCATGGGATACAATCCTTTTCCTGGGCTTCAATAATGGTTTATGGTGGTGCGAGAGGGGGGAATCGAACCCCCACGGTTTCCCGCTGGATCCTAAATCCAGTGCGTCTGCCAGATTCCGCCACTCTCGCAGGTACAAAACCTCAATATCCCTTGACTGAAAACCAGCGCCCGCATATCTGCTTGAGCTCTGGCCTTTTTGGCAAAAAAATAATTGAGATATAACTGTTTTATGCTGTTGAAGAGTAAATCGTGCTCTCCGTCCGATTCCACGAAAAAAATATAACATGAAACTTTTTTTTAAGCAATTACTATTGCGATAGAGAAGAGAACATCATGAAATCGCATTGCATTTTCGGCTGAAGCCGATTGCTGCCCGATGCCGACGCTGACTCGCGCCGTTCTCCCGGTCATCGGTGAGCCCTTGACTCAGCCACGCCCTGATTCTACCGGTTAGGAATCCGGCATACGATCTTTCAGTCACCCTGCCCATCGACACTGGTATAAAACATGCATAGCTGTTTGTTCAGAAGTTGCTCATGCCTTCCGGCAATTTAGAGGATGTCATGCATGCCACCGCAAGCGGCGCAACCTATCCGTGCAAACCGGATAACTGCGTTCTGTAAAACCCCGTCACCGGTCGTCAGCAAACATGCAAGAGGATGGCGTGCATCCCCGCCCCGGCAATCAGATTGAATGTTCGGCCGCAGACCTGTCGCAGGTCCGGATCAATCCGCACCTGATGAAGCTCATTCCTTCGGATCTGGCTTATAAATACGGCGTTCTCCCGCTTGCCCTGCACGGCGGCACCCTGCTCATCGCCATGGCCGATCCTTCGAACATCTTTGCCATCGATGATATTAAATTTCTAACCGGCTATCGCATCGAGACCTGCCCGGCTCCCGAGGCCGCCCTTCAGCAGTTGCTTGATTCCTATTATCAGAGGCCCGCCCGGGTCGGCGCCCGGTTGTCCGGGGGCACTGACAGCGGGGTTCACGACACCGCACAGGAAGGCAGCGCGGGACGGCGCGAGCCGAAAACCCCGGCGGAGCCGGTGCCGGTCATCAGCCTGGTGAACCGCATGCTCAACGACGCTATCAACAGGGGTGCCAGCGACATTCACATTGAGCCGTACGAAAACACCCTCCGGGTGCGCTTCCGCATCGACGGCATGCTGTATGACGTCATGAATCCGCCCCTGCAGATGAAAAACGCCATTTTGTCCCGCATTAAAATCATCGCCCGGCTTGATATCGCGGAGCGGAGGCTGCCCCAGGACGGCCGGATAAAAATCAGGACTGAAAAGGCCCGGGAAGTGGATGTTCGCGTTTCGGTGCTGCCCACGCTGTTCGGTGAAAAGGCGGTGCTGCGCCTGCTGGACAAGTCAAGTCTGGAGCTGGATATGACCCGGCTGGGATTTGAAGAAAATGATCTGACGCTGTTCAAAGAGGTGATTCATTACCCCTGCGGGATGGTCCTGGTCACCGGACCCACCGGCAGCGGCAAGACCACCACCCTTTACTCCGCCCTCAATGCGTTGAACACCACCTCAAAAAATATATGCACGGCTGAAGACCCGATTGAATACAACCTGCCCGGTATCAACCAGGTCCAGATACACGAGGAGATCGGCCTGACCTTTGCGCATGTGCTGCGGGCCTTTTTGCGACAGGATCCCGACATCATCCTGGTGGGAGAGATACGCGATTTTGAAACGGCGGAAATCGCCATAAAGGCCGCGCTAACCGGGCACCTGGTATTCAGCACCCTTCACACCAATGATGCGCCGGGCACGGTGAGCCGACTGATACAGATGGGCATTGAGCCCTACCTTATTGCGTCCGCGCTGACCCTGGTCGTGGCCCAGCGGCTGTTGAGAAAGGTCTGCCCTCGCTGTAAAACGCCCTTGAGCCTGCCCCTCCCGGCGTACCGCTCGCTGGGCATAGCACCCGGGGAAAGCGGCACCGATCTGTTTTATAAAGGTGCCGGTTGCCGAAACTGCAACAACACCGGCTTTAAGGGCCGCGTGGCCATCTACGAGGTAATGCTCCTCAATGATCAGGGCAGGGAACTTATACTTGAGGGGGCCTCCTCGGCCGATTTCAGGCGGGAGGTGATGAGAAAAGGCATGTCAAGCCTGCGGGACAGCGCTGTCAAGAAATTGAAACAGGGCCTTACCTCACCGGACGAAGTGCTGCGCACGACCCCTGCCCCGTAACGCGAGATACCGGTATCGTGCGTCATCGATTACTCGTTTATAGATGGCGCATGGGGAGGGGGCTTTTATAGCCACAACAATTTGTTGGGCAGCTTACGTCACGACCCCGTGCCTTACGACTTAAACCGAGCGCAGGCAGCTTCATGAGAATTCGATACAGGCTGTTGCCATGGGGTCTGTCCGAACCAAGTTAGAGAGACACTGCCGTTCGACCGGTTCAGAAGCATTGGTTGTGGCTATAAAAGCCCCCTCCCCATGCGCCGAATGCTATTGAGCAGGCTTTTGAACAGCCTGAGGAAAACTGCTTTTTCAACAACTTGCGGGATATAACTAACCGCTAAAGTTATTTTTGCCGTTTTCCGATAAGAATGGCTGAAAAAAATAGACAAACGATACCTGGTAACTTCCATAAGAGGAATCCATAATGCAGGCATATGTGTGGGAAGGCAAAAACGTACGGGGGATGCTGCAGAAGGGCGAGATGACCGCGGCGAATGAGGCCGCGGTCAGGACAACCCTGCGGGGACAGAAGATCCAGGTGACCAAGGTGAAAGCAAAGCCCAAGGATATCCTGGAAAATTTGCGCTTCATGAAACCCAAGGTAAATGGCAAAAGCCTCTGCATCTTTACCCGGCAGTTCGCCACCATGATCGATGCCGGCCTGCCGCTCATACAGGGGCTGGAAATACTCGGATCACAGGAGCCCAATATCACCCTGAAAAAGGCGGTGGGAACCATCCGGGGAGATGTGGAAAGCGGCTCCACCCTGTCCAACGCCCTGAAAAGGCACTCCAAGATATTCAGCGACCTATACGTGAGCCTGGTCGCGGCCGGAGAAATGGGCGGCATGCTGGACACCATTCTGAACCGCCTGGCCACCTATATCGAAAAGGCGGAAAGGCTGCGCCGGAAAGTGAAAGGCGCCATGGTCTACCCCAGCGTGGTTTTATCCATAGCCCTGGTGGTCATCGCCGTCCTGCTCGTCTTCGTGATACCCGTGTTCCAGGAAATGTTTGAGGGTCTGGGCGGAGAGCTGCCCGGGGTTACGCAATTCGTTGTCGACCTGAGCTCATTCCTTCGGAATAATATCATCTACATCATCGTCGCCCTTGTCCTGTTCTTCATTGCCTTCAACCGGTTCAAGGCGACTGAAAAGGGGCGAATCATGGTCGACAAAACGCTGCTGGGATTGCCGATTTTCGGGATTCTCCTGAAGAAATCGGCCATCGCCAATTTCACCAGAACCCTGCAAACCATGACCTCCAGCGGCGTTCCCATCCTCGACGGCCTCGGCATCGTGGCCGCAACCTCGGGTAACAAGGTTGTCGAGAAGGCCATACTGGATACGCGGACCAGCATCAGCGAAGGAAAAACTATTGCCGAGCCCCTGTCCAAAAGCGGCATTTTCCCGCCCATGGTCACCCAGATGATTTCGGTGGGCGAATCAACCGGTGCGCTTGATACCATGCTGGGCAAAATCGCCGATTTCTACGAGGATGAAGTCAACGCCGCGGTCGATGCCATCACCGCCCTGATTGAACCGTTCATGATGGTCTTTCTCGGCGGCACCATCGGGTTTATGCTTCTCGCCATGTACATGCCTATCTTCAAGCTTGCCGGCGCCATCGAATGATCCAACCGGCGGGCTGCGGTTACCGCTAACCGCAGCCCCTCCCCTTGAGCCGTATATCATTCAGCAAACCTTATCGGCCTGCGCCTCCGCTTGTTCAACAAGCGGTTAGCAATTCCCCTCAAATATCAGTAAATTCCGGATATTTTGCCTTGACTCAGCGGTGGCGGTAAGATACCATAGACCGTATTTACCTCAGGCTGTTCAAAAAACCCATATGCGCGGCACGCTAAACCCTGAGGAATGAGGCGCACATTGAGGTGCGCCGCAATGACAAGGGGCGAGCGTAACGCAGCAGATGGGCTTTTTTCAACAGCCGGTTAGGCAATTTTTTATCCGGGAGTTAGACATGCAGGAAACCAGCACGCTGATGGAGTTGCGCCGGAAAAAGCTCGAGGAATGCAGGCTTCTCGGCATCAATCCCTTTCCCAATGACTTTAAGGTAAGCCACACCGCCGCCGAAATCGCCGGACGGTTCAAGGATATGCCGGCGGAAGAAGTGGAACGGACCCGGGAGGCGTTTCGCCTGGCGGGGCGGATCATGTCCATGAGGAACTTCGGCAAGGCGGTCTTCCTGCATCTGCAGGACGGGAGCGGCAGGATCCAGGCGTACCTGCAAAAAGGGCTGCTCAGCGACGGCGACTTCAGCCTGATCAAGAAACTCGACATGGGCGACTTCGTCGGTATCGAAGGAACCGTCTTTATTACCCGCACCGGGGAGCTAACCATAAAAACCTCCCGCCTGCGGCTGCTGGTCAAATCGCTGCGTCCCCTTCCCGAGAAATGGCACGGTCTTTCCAACATTGAAATCAGGTACCGTCAGCGCTACCTGGACCTGATCATGAATCCCGGGGTCAAGGCGGTATTTCTCAACCGGGCCCGGGCCATCAACCTGATTCGCGCCTTTCTGCAGGAGCGGGGATTTGTCGAGGTGGAAACACCGATGATGCAAGCCATTCCCGGGGGGGCCACCGCCCGCCCTTTTCAAACCTATCACAACACCTATAAGCTGAATCTCTATCTGCGCATTTCTCCGGAGCTGTATTTAAAACGGCTCCTGGTGGGGGGCATGGACCGGGTATTTGAAATCAACCGCAATTTCAGGAATGAAGGCGTTTCCACCCACCATAACCCGGAATTCACCATGCTCGA
This sequence comes from uncultured Thermodesulfobacteriota bacterium, assembly GCA_964459295.1. Classification (GTDB taxonomy): domain Bacteria; phylum Desulfobacterota; class WTBG01; order WTBG01; family WTBG01; genus CAZWCD01. The sequence continues at coordinate 7,859 of CAYWLT010000048.1, read as the reverse complement.
GTTCTATCAGGCCTACGCCACCTACGAGGACTGCATGGATCTGACCGAGGAGCTCATCTGCCACCTCGCCCGGAGCCTGCTTTCCACCCTGCGCGTTCCCTATCTGGACGGAGAAATAGACTTTACCCCGCCCTGGCCGCGTCTGACCATGGAAGAGTCGATTGCGCAGTATGCCAAGGTGGACCCGCAGGAGCTGACCGAGACCGGGAGGGCGCTGCGGGCGCTCGACCGCCTCGGCCTGACGCCGACCGACCCCGGCGACCTGGGCAATGCCATCAACGATCTCTTTGAGAACATGGTGCAGCCGCACCTTACCCGGCCGACCTTCATCACCAGCTATCCCACCTCCATCTCACCCCTGGCGCGAAATAATGACGCCAATCCGGAGCGGGTCGACCGCTTTGAGCTGTTCATCAACGGGCAGGAGATAGCCAATGCCTTTTCGGAGCTGAACGACCCGCTTGAGCAGTACCGGCGCTTCAAAAACCAGCCTTCGGTCAAGGCGCTCGGCGAAGGGGAAGGAAGGCTGGATGAGGATTTCATCGAGGCGCTGGAATACGGCATGCCCCCGGCGGCGGGAGAGGGCATCGGCATCGACCGCCTGGTGATGCTGCTGAGCAATGCCGCCTCCATACGCGACGTGATCCTTTTTCCCCTGCTCAAACCGGAAAGGTAGGCCCCGATGTGGAACATGCCCTACGAGCTCTTCATAAGCCTGCGTTACCTCAAGGCCCGGAGGAAGCAGGCCTTCGTCTCGGTGATCAGCTTCATTTCCATAAGCGGCGTGGCCATCGGGGTCATGGCCCTGATCATCGTCCTGGGCGTCATGACCGGCTTCAGCGATGATCTGCGCACCAAGATTCTCGGGGCCAAGTCGCACCTGGTGGTCTACCAGCTGGGCGCGGGAATGCCCGACTACCGCGAGATCATAAAAGAGCTCACCTCCATCCCCGGGGTGGTTGCCGCCACCCCCGCCATGTTGAACCAGGTAATGATCTCCTCGCCGTCGAATACGGTCGGTCCGATGATCAAGGGCATTGATGCGGAAACCGCCCCCACCGTGACCAACCTGGGCTCGATCATCAAGGAGGGAAGCCTGAAAGACCTGGGGAAAGACCTGCCCTCGGGCCTGCCCGGCATCATCCTGGGCAAGGAGCTGGCGCTGATTCTCGGCGTGGTCACCGGTGACGAGATCAAGGTCATATCCCCCTTCGGCACCATGACCCCCGCGGGCATGATGCCGCGCGCCTCGCGGTTCGAGGTGGTGGGCATCTTTGACTCGGGCATGTACGAGTACGACTCCTCGCTCGCCTATATTTCCCTGGCCCAGGCGCAGGCCTTCTTCAACCAGCCCGACGTGGCCACCGAAATAGAGGTGAAGGTGGAAGACATCTACCGGGTGAAGCAGACCGCACTGAGGATTCAGGAACACCTGGGCGCGCGCTACCAGGTGCGGGACTGGATGGAGATGCACAAAAACCTCTACGCCGCGCTGAAGCTGGAAAAAATGGCCATGTTCGTGATTCTGGTGCTGATTATCCTGGTGGCCTCGTTCAATATCGTGGGAACCCTGATCATGGTGGTGCGGGACAAGCACAGGGATATCGCCATTCTCAAATCCATGGGCGCGCAGTCCATGAGCATCATGAAGATATTCATTCTCGAGGGGCTGATCATCGGTTTTACCGGCACCGCGCTGGGCATTCTGGGCAGCTTTATCCTGGCCGCGGTGCAGAACACCTACCGCATTATCGGCCTGCCCCCCGATGTCTACTACATTTCCCACCTGATTATAAAAATTACACCGCTGGATTTGATTTTGGTGGCGGTTTCTGCTATAAGCATTAGCCTCATGGCCACCCTCTATCCCTCCTGGCAGGCGGCGCAGCTTGACCCGGTGGAGACGCTGCGCTATGAATAACCTTGGTCGCGATCAGGCCGCACCGGGAACGGGCGAGGAGAAGTTCATCGTGGTGCAGGGCCTCAGCAAAACCTACGGCATGAATCACAAGACGGTGGATGCGCTGAAGGAGATAAGCTTCTCGCTGGCACGAGGGGAGCTGGTAACCATCGTCGGGGCCTCGGGGGCGGGCAAGAGCACCCTGCTGCATCTGCTGGGAGCGCTGGACCACCCTTCCGCCGGGGATATTCTCTACCGGGGAAAAAGCCTCTTCTCCCTGAGCGACGAGCAGCTGGCCGACTTCCGCAATAAAAATGTGGGGTTTATTTTCCAGTTTCATTACCTGCTGCCGGAGTTTACCGCGCTGGAAAACACCATGATGCCCGCCCTGATCATGGGTTCCCGGCGGGCCGATGCGCGCGCGGCGGCGGAGGAAATTCTGACCTTTGTGGGGCTCAAGGACCGGCTGACCCACCGGCAGTCGGAGCTCTCCGGGGGGGAACAGCAGCGGGTGGCGGTCGCCCGGGCGCTGGTGCTGAAGCCCGAGCTGGTCCTGGCGGACGAACCCACCGGCAATCTTGACTCGCGTACCGGAGAGGCGATCTTTGAGCTGCTGATGACCTTGAACCGGCAGCTGTGCATCACCGTGGTGCTGGTAACCCATAACGAGAGCATGGCATCAAGGATTCCCCGGCGCATCACCCTCGCCGACGGCCGGATGTGCCACTCCTCGTGACGGTCTTTCCTGAACGAAAGCAGTTATGCTAAAAAAACTCATCCTTCTGCTGGCCTGCTGCTCCCTCTCGGGCAGCGCCTGGGGCGGCGCGCCGCGCACGGTCGCCGTCTTTCCCTTCGCGGTGCACAGCCAGGAAAAGCTCGAGTACCTCGGCCAGGGCATAGCGGACATGCTCCTCACCCGCATGGAGGAGATGGCCGACATCGCCACGATCGACAAGCATACCTTGCGCAAGGTGCTGCCTGCGGAGGGGGTGGCGCTCGACGAACGCCTGGCGCGGGAGCTCGCGCGCTCGGTGGGGGCGGACTACGCGGTCACCGGGAGCATCAGCAAAATCGGCGCCGGCGTCAGCATCGACGCGCTGATCCTCGATACCTCCGGGCGGAAAGAAAACCGGCAGGTCTATGTGCGGTGCGACGGATTGGAGGGCGTTCCCGACCGCGTTGCCCAGCTGGCGCGGCAGCTCGATCTGACCATACTCGGCAAGCAGATCATCGGCCGCATCGACATACGCGGCAACCGCTACATAGAAAAGGACGCCATCACCCTGGTGCTCAAGAGCAGGCAGGGCGACCTCTATTCACCCGAGGCCCTGCAGGAGGACCTCCGCCTGATTTACGGGATGGGCTATTTCAGCGACGTCCGCATAGAAAGCGAGGACGCCCCCGAGGGAAAGCTGGTCACCTTCATCGTGGTGGAGCGGCCGGTGGTAAGCCAGATCAAGATCCAGGGCAACAAGCAGATCAAGACGCCGGACATACAGAAGGCGCTGGGCGTCAAGCTGGGCCGGGTGCTGGACCAGAACCAGGTGCGCAAAGACGCCGAGGGCATCAGGAAGCTTTACACCGACAAGGGATATCTGAGCGCCGCCATCGAATACAAGCTCACCCCTTCCGGCGAAGGCGAAACCTCGTTGGATTTCTATATCCGGGAAAACGAAATCTCCAAGATCAAGAGGATAATCTTTGTGGGGAATGCCAACATCAAGAGCAAGCAGCTCAGAGGCATCATGGAAACCCGCCAGAAAAATTTCCTCTCCTTCATCACCAGCGCGGGTATCTTCAAGGAGGATGCGCTGCAAAAGGACGTGGAAAAACTCATGGCCTATTATTATTACCAGGGCTACATCAAGGCCACGGTGAGCAATCCCACGGTCACCCACGAGGGCAAGGACATCTTCATTACCATACCGGTTGAAGAGGGCGATCGCTTCAACATCGGCAAGGTGGATATCTCCGGGGATCTCATCCTCCCCCGCGAAACGCTGGCGAAGGACCTGCAGGCCATTGAGGGAAAGGTATTCAGCAGCAATTATCTCAACAAAGACATGGTGAACCTCCGGGAGCTTTACGCCGACAAGGGATACGCCAACGTGGATATCTCGCCCCTGACCTCGATTCACGACGAGCAGAAGGCGGTCGACATCACCTATGATATTGCCCAGGGGGAAAAGGTCTACTTCGAAAAAATCAACATAACCGGCAACAACCGCACCCGCGACAAGGTGATCCGCCGCGAGATGAAGGTGACTGAGGGAGACCTGTACAGCACCAGCAAAATGAAGCGGAGCCAGCAGGAGCTTGAAAACCTGGGTTATTTCAAGAAGGTAAATCTCACCACCGCCGCGGGAAGCGGCAGCAGCAAGCTCAATCTCAACGTGGAGGTGGAGGAAAAGCCCACCGGCTCCATCAGCTTCGGCGCGGGCTACAGCTCGATGGACAGCGTGGTGGGTATGATCCAGTTTTCCCAGGACAACTTCCGGGGCAAGGGGCAGCGCTTTGACGTGTCGGCCCAGCTGGGGGGCGTCAACCGGTTCATGTTCTCCTTCACCGAGCCCTGGTTCCGCGACACCCGGTGGAGCACCGGGTTTGACCTGTACAACATTGAGCGGTGGTACGAGGACTTCGACAGCGAGAGCACCGGCGCGAACATCCGCCTCGGCCATCCGGTGGGCGAGTACACCAAGTTCAACTTCGGCTACGAGTACGAAACCGTCGACGTGTCCAACGTGGACTATGACGCGGCGGTGGAAATTCTCGAGCAGAAAGGAAGCACCACCGTCGGCTCCTTTAATGCGGGACTCATACGAAACACCGTGGATAACCGCTTTACCCCCCGCAAGGGGACACTGAACTCCCTGACCGGCAAGTTTGCCGGGCTGGGGGGAGACAGCGAATTTATCACCCTCGAGGCCAGCAGCAGCAGGTATTTCCCTCTCCCCTGGGAAACCGCCTTCATGGTCCGCGGGACCATCGGCTACATCTTTGACTACGGCGGCGATAAAATACCCATTTTTGAAAAATTCTTTCTGGGGGGTCTGGACAGCATGCGGGGCTTCGAGGAGCGGACGGTGGGCCCCCGGGTCAAGAGAAGGGAATACAACCGTTTCATAACCCATCCCAACCAGTACGACGTGGTGGGGGGGGAAAAGGAGCTTTTTTTCAATTTTGAATATCTCTTCCCCATTGTCAAAAGCGCGGGCATCCGGGGGGTGGTCTTCTTTGACGCGGGCAATGCCTACCGGCAGAACGAGGGCTATCTTTCGGATGTCAGGAAGAGCGTGGGGGGGGGCATACGCTGGCAGTCTCCCTTCGGCCCGCTGCGGGTGGAGTGGGGCCTCAATCTTTCTCCCAAGGATGACGAGAACAGCAGCCAGTTTCACTTTACCATGGGAACCATGTTTTAGCAGGCGGTTGAAAAACGCCCAGCCGATTCGTGGCTCAAAAGCCCCTCCCCCTTGAGCCATTGAACAGCTTGAAAAAATTGTTTCAACCTTCTGTTAGATAATTTTGAATGAACACACAAGGAGGATGCAGATGAAAAAAGGATGCATGATGGGTGCCGCTCTACTGCTGTCGGTTTTGATGCGGCCGGTTGCGCCGGCGGCAGCGGAGTACCGGTTTGCCTACGTGGACCTGCAGAAGGCGCTCAATCTCTGCAAGGCGGGACAGGACGCAAAGGAAAAATTTGCCAAGAAGGTGGAAAAGGCGGAGCAGAGCCTTTCCGGCAGGCAGGAGGAATTGAAAAAAATCCAGGAGGTCCTTGAAAAACAGGGATCCATGCTCAACGAAGCGGCATTAAAGGAAAAGAATAGGGACTATGAGGCGAAGCTGCGGGACTTCAAACGGCTCTATGACGAGTCCCAGGAAGAGCTGAAGGCGCAGGATAACGGAGCGGTAAAGGAGCTTCTTTCCGAGCTGGTGAGAACCACCCAGGGCTATGGAAAGGAAAAAGGCTTTACCTTTGTCTTTGAGAAGAGCGAGAGCGCCCTGCTCTTTGCCGACGAGACCATGGAAATAACCGACGAGATCATAAAGCGCTATGACGCTGCCTACGCTCAGGGCGGCAAAGCGACAACCAAGTAACCCTTGGCAGGCGGTTGAAAAACACCCGTCTGCCGCGTTAGGCTCATCCTCCGTCACGGCAGCGTACGTGCATGTGCGCCTCATTCCTCAGGATTTCGCGTGCCTTGCATCTGGATGTTTTTTTGATCGGCCTGCTGACAATACTTTTTCAACAACCGGTTAGGGCACCATGGAAACAACCACGTTGAAAGAACTGCGGACGCTGGTGGGGGGAGAGATTATCGGTGATGAGAACCTTTCCATTTCCGGCATCTCCAGCCTCGACCATGCCGGGGAGGGGGACATCACCTTCATTGCCAAGAGCGCCTACCTCGGCAAGGCCGCCGTTACCAGGGCCTCCGCCATCATCGTGTCGCACAAAATCGAGGCGCCCGGCAAATCGCTGCTCATAACCCCCAACCCCTATCTTGCCTACGCGCAGATAGCAACCCGGTTCCACAAGCGCCCCGCGCCTCCGCTGGGCGTTGACCGGAGCGCCGTCATCGGAAAAGATACCCGCATCGGGAAGGATGTATCCATCCATCCCCTGGTTGTTCTCGGAAACCGGGTCACCGTCGCCGATGGCGTGGTCATCCATCCCCATACCTACGTGGGAGATGACTGTTCCATTGACCGGGACACGATCATCTATTCCAACGTGTCCATACGCGAGCGCTGCCGCATCGGCAAGCGGGTGATCATCCACGCGGGAAGCGTCATCGGAAGCGACGGATTCGGATTCGCCCCCGACGGGAAACGCTATCACAAGATACCCCAGGTGGGCATCGTTCAGATCGACGATGACGTTGAGATCGGCGCCAACAACACCATCGACCGGGGCGCCCTGGGAAAGACCTGGATCAAGCGGGGGGTCAAGACCGACAATCTGGTTCACATCGCCCACAACGTGGTGGTGGGAGAGGACACCCTGCTGGTTGCCCAGGTGGGCATTTCGGGCAGCACCGTCATCGGCAACCACGTCACCCTTGCCGGCCAGGTGGGGGTGGTCGGGCACGTGGAGATCGGGGACAACGTCATGGTCGGCGCCCAGAGCGGCATCAGCGGCAGCGTGCCGGCCAACAGCATTGTTTCCGGCTATCCGCATATGCCGCACCGGGAATGGCTGAAGGCTTCCCGCTGCTTCCCCCTGCTGCCGCAGATGAGAAAGACCCTGAAGGCGCTGGAGGAGCGGCTCGCAAAGTTGGAGGAGATGCTGAACAAGCATGCGTGAATGTGTACCATTCACAAATCCAAAGCACGAAATCCGAAATTCGAAACAAACTCAAATGACCAAAATTCAAAAAGGCAAACCGTAGGTCGCCAGGAGCGGCTTTGGCCGCGAAATCAGGCAGGTTTTGGAACATTGGATATTTGGATTTTTGATTTGTTTCGGATTTGGTGCTTCGGATTTCGAATTTTAATCCTGAGAGGCTGACCGGCTGCATACGGCTAAGCAACACGATTTATCTCGTCAAGAAGTTATAACACCGAGTTGGAGACGGAAAATGAAAGAAATACAGGAAATCATGAGTCTGCTTCCGCACCGCTACCCCTTCCTCCTGGTTGACCGGATCCTGGAGATGGAAGAGGGCAAAAGAATTGTGGGCATAAAAAATGTGACCATCAACGAGCCCTTCTTTCAGGGCCATTTTCCCGGCTCTCCCATCATGCCCGGCGTGCTGATCATCGAAGCAATGGCCCAAACCTGGGGCATCCTGGTGCTCGCTTCGGAACCGGAAATGGCGGGAAGCAAGAACATCCTCTTCCTCGGCATCGACAACGCGCGCTTTCGCAGGCCGGTCTATCCGGGCGACCAGCTCCGCTTTGAGCTGCAGGCGCTCAACCTGAAGCGTTCCATCTGGAAGTTCAAGGGGGAGGC
>CAYWLT010000047.1:0-13804 GCA_964459295.1 uncultured Thermodesulfobacteriota bacterium | reverse complement strand
CCTACGCGCGGTCGCACCTCAACGTTGCCATGGGCATTGGTCACGAACGGGAGTGGCGGGCGGTATTCCCCGATTCCGCCCGCAGCGATGAAACCAAGGATTTAGCATACTGGAGTCAAAAGGACCTGGATAACCGCCCGGAACGGGCTTATACCGACCTGCTCCTGAAAATTACCCGGATGACGGTTAAAAAGCACAAGATGAACTTTCTACCCGCGCTGCACTTCAATGGCGTGTATGAGTATGCCTCAGAGGGAACCCGTGGGGCGTCGGGTGACAACCTGACGGTAATGCTGACCGCGGATTTTAACATCTTTAACGGCCTGAGCGATTGCGCGGAATATAAAAAGGCGCGAGCCGAGGAACTAAGGGCCTTAGCCGTGGAAAGGGAGGTTGAGCAGAACATACGCAATGACGTGCATACCTCCTGGCTCAATCTGATGACCGCCCGCGAACAGGTTGCGGTAACCCGGAATGCAGTTGCGCAGGCGGAGGAAGGACTGCGCATCGTACAGGAGAGGTATCAGAGCGGGCTCACCATCATTACCGAACTCCTCAACAGTGAAACCGCCCTGCACCGGGCGCGGCTTGAACACCTCCGTGCCCGCTATGACGGCCGGCTGGCTCATGCCGAGCTTAGGTGGGCAGCCGGCATTCTCGATGCTGGGGAAAGGAGCCTGTAATGCAAAGAGGCATTGAATACCTGATAACGATAGCATTCCTTGCAGGCGCATGTTCCTGCGGGAGCGGAGAGAGACCAGGCCCCGCCCGGAAAGAGGTTTCAGCCGAAACCTCCACCTGCACCAAAGCAAACGTTCCGCTCAGCAGAAGATTCCCCGGTCAAGTACAAGTGAAAAACCAAGTAGTGCTTTCATCTAAAATCTCCGGGATGGTCACTTCGCTCTCGGTCGAAGAGGGCGAAGGGGTAAAAAAGGGCGACCACCTGATAACCATCGATGACCGGGAGCTTAGAAGCAAAATGGCAGCCCAGCGTGCGGAATTTGAGTCGGCAAAAAAACGACGGGCATCGATTGCCGCACGGGTGGCCTACGCAAAAGCCAATTATGCGCGATTCTCCCGGCTGATAACCCATGGAGCGGCAACCAGGGTTGAATATGACCGCGCCAAGTCTGAATACGATTCACTCGCTCAGGAAGAGCTTGCCCTCGGCGCACAGGAGGAGGCCATCACAGCCCGGCTGGCGGAACTGAAGGCGCTATTGTCGTATGCTGAAATAGCATCCCCGGTTACCGGAACCGTGGTGAAACGCTATGTCGACCGCGGGGCATTTGTCACGGCCAACCAGCCGCTGATTGCACTGGATGACGGCGTCGCAGGGTTCTGGTTTGTGGCGGAGGTTGATGAATCACTGATCAAGCAGGACGGTGGGGCAAACCCGGTGCAGATTTTCATCCCCGCGGCCGACGTTAATCTGACCACCTCCCCCTCCATTATCGTTCCCCACGTGGATAGCGCCACCAGAACCTTCACCGTGAAGGCGGACCTGAGCGGACAAAAGGTGCGCAGCGGTGAGCATGGGTCATTGTATTGGCCCACCGGGGAAGCAGAAAAACTGCTCATACCCCTGCCGGCGATCATTCGCCGTGGAGACTTGACGGCGGCCTACACCGTCTCCTCCGACCGGACAATCCATTTCCGTCTGATAAAAACCGGAAGCCGTTTCAACCGGCACCGGAATGGGGACACAACGCGCTTCACGCTCATTGACCCCGATGTGTCCGAACCCGACAAAGGTAAACCGGACATCTGGGTAGAGGTGCTGGCCGGCCTTTCCCCCCATGAGATCATTGTGATTTCCGACCTGCAAAGCCTGTCAGAGGGAGACGTTATTAAATGAGCGCACCGGATATGCATTCGTCGCACCGGGATGCGGGTTTCATAGCCGCGATAACCAGTGCATTTGTTGATTCCAAGTTGGTTCCGATCATTATCCTGGCCATGTTGTTGATGGGCGGATTTGCCATCATCAACACCCCGAGCGAGGAGGAGCCGCAGATCGTCGTTCCGATGATCGATATTTTCGTACAGATGCCCGGTGCCCCCCCCCGCGAGATAGAAAAACGGGTTGTATCACCCCTGGAAAAATTGCTCTGGGAAATACCCGGCGTGGAATACGTCTATTCAACCGCCCTGGATGGCCATGCCCTATCCATAGTCCGGTTTTATGTCGGCGAGGATACGGAGAAGAGCCTGATCAAGACCTACACCAAACTCTATCAGCACCTCGACTGGATTCCGGCCGGCTGCTCCATGCCGCTGCTTAAACCTCGTTCAATAGACGATGTGCCGATCATCGGCCTGACCTTCTGGGGTGACGGCTACAATAGCCAGATGCTTCGCACCATTGTGACTCACGTCGATGATGAGATAAGAAACATACCCGGCATCTCGGAAACGTTTGTCCAGGGATGCGCCAGACGCCAGGCACAAATCTTTCTCAAGCCGGACAAAATATCCGCCTTGGGTCTTGATCCGGTTGAGATTGCACAGGCCATACAGGAGCAAAACCGCTCTGAGCGTACCGGTGAGTTCAGCTCGGACAATTACTCCTACCAGGTGCGGCTCAACAATTTTTTCAAAACCATCAAGGATGTGGAGAATACGGTCATTAAGGTTGCCGCCGGGAAGCCGGTCTTTTTACGGGATGTCGCGTCGATAACCGACGGACCCGAAGAGCCGGAAAGTTATGTGCTGTTTGGCGCGGGAGCGGCGGCCCACCGGAAAAGCATCGCCGCGGAACCCGGCAATCTCTATCCGGCCCTGACCATCGCCGCGGCAAAGCGAAAAGGACTTAACGCAACCCATCTGGCGAATGCGGTGCTAAAAAAATAGAGGCTCTCAAAGGTTTTATCATTCCCCATGATGTTCAGATAACCATTACCAGAAATTACGGCAGTACCGCAAAGGATAAATCGGATGAGCTCCTTAAACACCTGTTTATCGCTATTGTTGCGGTTTTCTTTTCAATTGCCCTTTTCCTCGGAGTCCGCGCCAGCTTTATTGTGATCATTGCCGTGCCGGTGACACTGGCGGTCACGCTGTTTATTTACTATTTCTTCGGCTATACCCTGAACCGGGTTACCCTGTTTGCCCTCATATTTTGTATCGGTATCTTGGTCGATGACCCGATCGTTGACGTGGAAAATATCGTCAGGCATCTCATGCTCCCGGAAAATAACGGAAAGCCGCTCAAAGATGTAATCGTCAGCGCGGTCAACGAGGTGCGCAGCCCGTTAATCCTGGCCACCTTTACCGTGATAGCCTCCATCATGCCCATGGCGTTTGTCGGGGGGCTCATGGGCCCATACATGCGGCCCATGCCGGTCGGAGCTTCGCTGGCCATGTTCTTCTCGATGGCGGTTGCCTTTGTCATAACCCCCTGGGCAGCGAATCATCTTTTAAAAAGGCAGACAGCCGCTCATCATACCGCGGCCGAAGACCGCCTTACCATTTATTATCGCTCGCTGATGGGGCATCTCATCCGGGACAAGCGATGGCGCTGGTTGCTTATGGGGGGCGTGTTACTGCTGTTTGCGCTGGCCTGCTCTCTTTTTTACTTTAAGCGGGTATATGTAAAGATGCTGCCCTTTGATAACAAGAGTGAATTTCAGATTATTGTGGATATGCCGGAAGGTTCCACCGTAGAGCAGACCGGACGGGTCGCGGAAGAACTGGGTGCATTTATGCTCGGCCGACCGGAGGTGACCGACTACCAGATCTACGTTGGAACCGCCGCGCCCTTCAATTTCAATGGCCTGATCAGGCACTATTACCTCCGACAGGGGCCGACGGTTGCGGACCTGCAGGTTAATCTTGTCGCCCGGGGAGAACGCCGTCTGCAAAGTCATGATATTGCGAAACAGGTGCGCCCCGGGCTGGCGGCCATTGGTCAAAAATACGGGGCGCGAATCAAAGTGGCGGAAGTGCCGCCCGGGCCGCCGGTGCTCCAGACGCTGGTGGCGGAAGTCTACGGCCCCGATTACCAGCAGCAGATAGAGCTTGCCCGAAAGATAAAGGAAATCTTTCTGAAAACCCCGACCGTCGTGGATGTGGACTGGTACATGACCGAGCCGCAGGTGGAATATCAGATCGAAGTAGACCGCGACCAGGCATTGCTCAGCGGGGTGTCACCGGCCCGGGTTACAGAAGTCCTCAAAACTGCGCTTCAGGGATCCTCCGCCGGGCTTTTGCATGATCCGGATGCCAAAGAGCAGGTGGACATTCTCCTTCGTTTTCCGAGAGACCGGCGCAGTTCGCTGCCCGATCTGTCATCAATCAAGATTAAATCTCGGGAGGGACAGCTGGTCACCCTTGCCGAGATTGCCCGAATTGAAAAGAAAACGGCGCCTCATCCGATTTATCATAAAAATCTTCACCCGGTGGTTTATGTAACCGGAGACATGGCCGGCACCGAGGAAAGTCCGGTATACGGGATTATGCATATGGACAAACAGCTTGAGCAGATCACCGTTCCCGGCGGTTATAAAATCAGAACCTATTATACCCATCCGCCATTCTCCCAGATGGAGTGGTCGATTAAATGGGACGGTGAATGGCATATTACCTATGAGGTTTTCCGCGACATGGGGCTTGCTTTCGGTATCGTGATGATACTCATATTTATACTGGTGGTCGGCTGGTTTCGTTCTTACACCGCCCCGCTGGTGATTATGGCGCCGATTCCCCTGTCACTCATCGGTATAATTCCAGCGCATGCATTGACCGGTTCGTTTTTTACCGCCACCTCCATGATCGGATTCATTGCCGGTGCCGGCATTGTGGTGCGAAATTCAATTATCCTTGCGGATTTCATTGAGCTGCGCTTGTCGGAAGGCATGACCCTGGAACAGGCGGTCATAGATGCGGGAGCGGTGCGTTTCAGACCCATGCTGCTTACCGCACTGTCAGTGGTCGCCGGAGCGTTTGTTATCCTGTTTGATCCAATTTTTCAGGGACTTGCCCTCTCGCTGATGGCCGGAGAAGTGGCTGCGACTCTTTTTTCAAGAATGGTGGTGCCGATACTTTACTATCTCGATCATCGCATGAAAAAAGAACGGCGGTTGGTGCTGTAAGCCAGTGCCACATTCTTCCGACAGGGTTAGGCAAAAGAACAACCGTCGCAAAACGTTATAATCTTAATTCCCGTCTTAATCGCCGGATAATGACCGCGCCCACCCGGCGGATTGGGGAAAAACAACCCTGCCGCGGATGCCCGGCATAAACCACTGGTTTTTTCATACCGCTGGGGGATACTGCTTTTTAGATTTTTCGGGCATAAAGGTCTTTAGCTGCTTTGGCCACAACAGGAGAGCATGATGGAGAAAATGATCGGACGTGGCGGGGTGCACTGTTCAAAATGCGTTTCATACATTTGCAAGAAGCGAAACGGCGATGAGCCGAGGAAACAATTGGCCGAGGAATAGCGGGGTTTTTTTGCAATGGAATTTTTGCCGGAAACAATAAATTGTGATGTCTGCCTCTCCCAAGGTGAGCGCCTCGGCTACTGCCGCATGAGTGAAATAAGGAGATGCCGCTATAAAAGGAAGCTGGAGAATTGCGCGTATGGCGGCGGCTGACTTTGCGAAGTGTTTGAAAGGGTATACTCGGTTATGTGCAAAGTGTTTGGGAAAGGAACCAACGGCGGTGCCAGTAAAAAACATTCTGCGGCCGTGAAACAATGCATCCGGGCAAGAAGCAAGTCGCGGTATGGCGGTGAATGCGTTGTTGGTTTTCCGAATAATGAAAATCGGAGCGGCACGTCCTTTGAGCAATAAAGATGATGTGCCGCAATTGCACAAGCGGGTTGTTAAAGAACCGTTGCCTTCTAATCAGCAAGCGCCGGTCACCAGACCATGTGGAACCGGCCCTGGGGTCCGCAGCAGCGGCGGAGGCGATAGCGGAGCTGCTCCAGTTCATCGTAGAGGCGCCGGGGCATGCGGTCGCCCAGGGAATTGAAGAAGGCCTCCACGTCGTCACATTCCTTGAGCCATCCCGGCTGGTCCACGGCAAAGAGCTGATCCATGTGCTCTTTGGGGATGTCGAGTCCGGTCATGTCCAGCGCCCCCTCGTTGGGGAGATAGCCGATGGGGCTATGGACCGCGGCCACCTCCCCGCGCCGGCGCTGGAGCACCCAGTCGAGGACGCGGAGGTTTTCGCCGAAACCGGGCCACAAATATCTTCCCTGCTCATCCTGGCGGAACCAGTTGACCAGGAAGATCAGCGGGGGGTTGGGAATGCGCATACCCATGTCGAGCCAGTGGCGTAAGTAGTCGCCCATGTTATAGCCGGCAAATGGAAGCATGGCCATGGGGTCGTAGCGGATCTCACCCTGCTTGCCGTACTGGGCCGCGGTGCGCTCGGAGGCCATGGAGGCCGCGACAAAGACCCCGTGGTTCCAATTGTAGGCCTGGAAGATAAGGGGGGCAAGCCGGGAACGCCGTCCGCCGAAGATAAAGGCGGAGATGGGCACGCCTTCCAGCACATCCAGGCGGTTGGAACGAGTGGGAACCTGGTCGATGGGCACCGTAAAGCGGGAATTGCCATTAGCCCCGGGCACCGGATTGCCCTTGTCGTCCTTCAGGTCCGGGGACCAGCGCTTCCCGGTCCAGTCCCATGCCTCAACCGGGGGCGGGTCATCGTGACCCTCCCACCACACCGTATTATCATCACGCAGCACAACATTGGTAAAGATGGTGTTCTGCCGGATGGCCGCCATCATGTTGGGGTTGGACTTGCTGTTGGTCCCGGGCGCCACGCCGAAACAGCCGGACTCCGGGTTCACCGCCCAGAGCCTTCCATCCTTGCCGATCCGGAGCCAGGCGATGTCGTCGCCCACGGTCCAGATGCGATAGCCCTTGCGGCGCAGTCCCTCAGGGGGAACCAGCATGGCCAGATTGGTCTTGCCGCAGGACGAAGGGAAGGCCGCCGCAATATATTCGGTGTGCCCTCCCGGCTCCTCGATCCCGAGAATGAGCATGTGCTCGGCCAGCCATCCCTCCTCGCGGGCGAACCAGCTGGCAATGCGGAGCGCCAGGCACTTCTTGCCCAGAAGCACGTTGCCGCCGTACCCGGAGTTGACGCTCCAGATGGCGTTGTCCTCGGGAAAGTGAAGGATGCGCCGCCGGTTTAAATCAAGCTGCGCCTTCCCATGCAGACAGCGGGTAAAATCACCGTTCTTGCCGAGGACCTCCAGAACCTTCTTACCCATGCGGGTCATGATCCGCATGTTGAGGACCACGTAAATGGAGTCGGTGAGCTCAACCCCGTATTTGGCAAAGGGCGAACCCACCGGCCCCATGCTGAAAGGAACCACGTACATGGTCCGGCCCTGCATGGAGTTCTTGAAATACTCCCGGGCCTCGGCGTAGCCTTCCTCCCGGCTCTTCCAGTGGTTGACCGGAGTGACGTCCTCCCGCCTATCCGTACAAATGAAGGTCAGGTCTTCGGTGCGGGCCACATCGTTCAAGGCGGTGCGATGGAGCACGCACCCGGGCATGAGCTCCTGGTTCAGCTCAAGCAACTCGCCGGTCGAGAAGGCCTCCCGCTTCAACCGTTCCGCCTCCTCCTCCGAGCCGTCGCACCAGTAGACCCTGTCCGGGCGGCACATCCGCGCCATTTCTTCGACCCATTTCTTCAGCGCATTATTTTGAGTGGGCGCATCCATTTTTTTCTCCTTCGCGTGTCCTCATTGCATCCAGCGGTCTCATCGAGGTATTGACACGTACCTCCTTTGTGGCGCGACACTATAAAAGAATCAATGTTTGATGTCAACAGCAAAAATAGCATGCGTAACATGAAAAGAAGGTCTCTGTAAAGGCGTCCGGCCGCCCCTGCAGGTACATGAATTCCGGGGACACCATACGCAACATTTTGCTTTCTACAGCCAGATCCTCTTAAATCAGTATGCTGTCCCCAAACCCCTGAAAGAAAGAAGGGCTGCGGTTGAACATTCGCAGCCCTTCAGCACATCCATGCACTAACCCCGCCTTTTCCCCCATGAGCCGGTCAGTAATAATCATGCACGATGGGATATACCTCATCTTCCGGCCGGTCGATTTCTGAATGGATGCCAGAGTTCCTGCGGGTGCGGCCGGCGACATACTTGAAAATCGGGCCCGAGCACTCCTCATCACAGGCAAGACAGTCATTCAAGCTCCCATCGGGTTTATTGAAGGGCTCGTGACGGAGCCAGGATTCAAGACAGGGCCACAGACAGTCGCGCGCCGTGTTCCTTGCATTGTAGTACCAGGTTTCCGCGCATGCCGAACTGAAGCCCAGCTCCTCAAGGCAGCGAATACTCCAGTTGGGGAACCAGACCATCGCGGAACACCTGCGCACCGGCGTGGTCAGATCCCGGTGGTAGAGGTAGGTCGCAAGATCCTGCAGGGTGGAACAGGTCCCGCAATGCCCCTTGTGCGTCACCGTATAGCCGCTGTTCTCAGCCGCGGTTTCATCAGCAAAGGTGGCGATTTCATAATGGATGCGGTCCTCTTCATAGGTAATGGCACAGACGGCTTCCTCCGGATACTCAATCCAGCCTCCATCCTGCAGCTCCCGGTATGGATCACCGTCAATGCAATGGGATCGAGGATGATCTTACGGTAGAATGCCTTGATCACTTCCGGAGGATACTCTTCCGTGTCGTTCTGAGCGATGGCCGGAAGCGCGGAAGCTGCTACGAAAATGATCACCGCCATCACGCGCATCATCATTTTGCTCATCCTGATCATGTGGCGCGGAAAACATTCCTGGTTTTCATGAAACATGCGTTACCTTATGACCAGTACCGTATCTTTTTTACAGCCGCCTTCAGGGAAGCATCTTTGAGGGATTGCCCAGCTTTTCCGGCAGGTAGGTCTCCATGACGTAATTAAGGCCCCGCGCCGCGAAGGCCTGCTGCTCCACGCGAACGCCCATCTTCACCATTTCCTGCAATGCCTGCACCCACTGCTTGTTGTTCTTGAAGAAGGGGTCGTTTTTGATGGCGTCCTGGGCGCGCTTTTTATCCTTGTCTTCCAGGGGGTGGGTGGGCAGGTTGTAGTCCACGATGTCCTGCGGTGTAACCCCGATCAGTTTTGCCCGGGGCACACAGAAAAATTCATTGATGTGCGCCGCATTGCCGGAGCCCACTTTCATGGTGCGATAAATATTGCCGTACCCATAGGGATCGCCGTCGGTAAACACATACACCGGCAGCTTGCAGGAATCGGACAGCAGCCGCACGAAACGGCGGTTTGCCCGGGTGGGAACACCGCCCATGGCGACAATGATGCAGTTGGCGGTTCGCCAGTAGGCGTGACCGTTTAAGCGCTCGAAAAGCGCCGCGGTTTCCACCGCGAGGATAAATGTGGCCCTGGTGCGAAACTCCAGACCCTCCACCCGCGAGGGAATGGAATAGCTTCCCCTTCCAAAGGCCGTGCAGTCAATCTCTATCTTTTTTCCCGTGGCCGGGTCGATATCGATGACAATCAGTTCGCCCGCCACCGACCCGTTCTGCTCGGCCGGAATGAAGCCGAGCTGCTCCCGGTTGACTCCGACCATGGCTTCCATGTCATCCATGATGGCATCGGATTCGGGCTGCTCTTTAAACGCCGCCGGCCCCCACCCCGCCGTACCCGCCTCCGTTCCCCGTTTGGCAGAACCCTTGGAGGTGTAGTAGACTTCACGTTTGGAGGCAAAGTCGCCGGTGTCGATCAGGTGCTTGGCAAAGGCCATCATCCGCACCGTCTGGGCAAAAGGCTTGATGGTCTGGTAGGAAAGGGTCCGCTTGCTCACCTTCTTGCCGATGGCGAAGAAGCCCTTGTCCCTGGAAAAGGAAACATTGGAAAGGCTGCGGATGGGCACCCGCAGCGACGGGCGGCGGCCGCTCTTGATTTCCTTGTGGATATCCTCAGCCTGGGCAATCAGTCCCTTCATGGCCGGTGAGCGTGAAAGGTCGAGCTGCGCCGACCGCGCAACGGGTCCGGCAGCTGCGGGTTTTTGCCTTTTCTGAAGCGGTGCTGCTTTTTTTTTGGCCATATAAAACCTCAGTATGTTCTGACTGTATTTTTCTCACCACCTATATTCTACCCGCTTCTATTTCTGGATTTCGAATGCTTGAAAATACCGAAAACAAAAGCGGATTTCATGGAGGGCCACGCTCTGTCGTGGCCGCACATTTCGGACGCGGCGGAGCGCGTCCCTCCATGTCAATTTTCTTCTCGCAGGATTATCCCTCCGAGGGGCAAACTCGGGTCTCTCTTCCAACTCTGATGTTCGAATGCTTACCCCCGGTGCCGCTCCAGCAGCACCTTCAGCTTCTCGGTTACCTGTTTCTCCTCCTGCTCGGGCAGATTGAGCAGCTCGCGCAGGCCGATGCCGATATGGGGAAGATACATTTCAAGATAATCAAGCTTGCGCTGCGCTTCTGCTTCCCGCCGCCGCTTGGAGAGAAACAGCTTGAGCCGACGTCCGCATTCCTGCAGGGCAAGCACAATCTGCTCCTCAATCTCGGGGTATCCGGCAATGGCCTCTTTCGACTCGCTGGTGAAGGGAACCCACACCGAGGCCATGTGCACCACAATGGTCAGCGGTCCCACGGGAAGCGCGGCACGCGGCTGGTTCAAGCCGTACTGACGCCAGTTGGTCTGCACCACCGACTGGTAGGCGCAGCATCCGCCCTGCTGATATAACAGCGGAACCCGGTTGGCAAACCGGAGCACCCGGGCCGGTTCATCGGCCTCCTGTCCTTCACCGCCGTAGGCGAGGGCCGCCTCAATGATAAAGGGGTTGCCCCGGTATACCGCCGGCGGTCTGGTGGTAGAGGTGTAGAAATCAGCCGGAATGGTCGACTGAAGACCATTTTGCAGCTGTTCCTCACCGATGGGGGCAACACAATTGGTGGGAGGATTCATGATCCTGGTGCCGGCGATCCCCTGAATCAGCTTGGTCACGTCCGGATGCCCGAGGCGCGCGGGTGACAGCGAGAAGGCAAGACCGGCATTGACGCATATTTCCTCGGCGACCCGCTGCGAAACCCGGGAAAATTCACTCTGCAAAAAGCCGGTCAGGTTACGGGCCTGCGTGTTCTTAAGCATGGTCTGGAGCACGCCCATCTCAACGCCGTGGGGATGGGGCTTTATTTCGCTGGTGTGCCCGGGGCGCTGTTCACTGGACCGCTCATAGATAATCAGCTCCCCCGAAGGCTCCTGGTAGCGCACCCGGATGTGCGGGTTGGCAATGGCGGTCTGGCGCAGATACTCGTCCACCGATTGCCGGCCCCGCGTGTGCTTGCCTTCGAGCTCAATGGTCACCCGCGTGCCGTGGGGGCTCTCCCACTCCACCTCCTTGTCGCTGATAATTTCGGGCTTGTTCTTCTTGGTGTCAATCTGCAGCCAAAAATGGTGCGCCGGCTTCCCCGGGTCGGTGCGGCTGATGATTTCAACCGGCTTGCCGGTGGTAAGCATCCCGTACATGCCCGCCGCGCTGATCCCGATCCCCTGCTGCCCCCGGCTCATCTTGAGGCAATGGAACTTGGAGCCGAAGAGGAGCTTCGCGAAAATGTTGGGTATCTGGCGCTTGACAATGCCCGGGCCGTTATCCTCCACCGCGATGCGGAAACGGTCATTTCCCAGATCCTCGATGCTGACAAGAATGTCGGGCAATATTCCCGCCTCCTCGCAGGCGTCCAGCGAATTATCCACCGCTTCTTTGATTGCGGTGAGAAGCGCTTTGCGCGGATTATCAAATCCCAAAAGATGGCGGTTCTTCGCGAAAAATTCCGAAACCGATATATCCCGCTGGCGGTTCGCCATGCTTTCCGCGGTTTCAACCCGGTTTTTTTTCAGCACCCGGACCGTTCCCTTTTCCCGCGCTTCCGCCGCGCTCGACTGTCCTTTCATGTTTTACCTTCTTTCCCCGGTTTTTGGCCCGGCCCATCCGGCCGAACGTATTTGTAACTTCCGCCGCAGCGCCTTCCTGCGCGGTGCAGTCGCAGCGTAACGCCGCCCTATCGATTACCAATGTGCGTGAGAGAAAAATTCTCAGATGTGAGCCTGTCATCCGGCAGGCTGTTGAAAAAGCAATTTCCTCATGCTGTTGACAAGGCTCAAGGGGGGAGGGACTTTTTAGCCGCAACCAATTATTCGGAACCGGTAGAACGGCGGCGTCTCTCGCACTTCGGTTGCCGTCTGCCGCACTTCTTGTCGCCGCCTGAGCGCAACTCCCCCTCGGCAGTGGATTGGGCAAACCTGCGGCGCTCCCTTCTTGTACAGGCTGCGCTACAGCATGTATTTATTTTTCCTGAGATAGCCGATTATCGCATCGCAGCACTCAATCACCGAGAGCTTTCCCGAATCGATAAGTATTTCGGGATGGTCCGGCTCTTCGTAGGGGGCGGAAATCCCGGTGAACTCCGCTATCTGTCCGGCGCGCGCCTTTTGGTAGAGTCCCTTGGCGTCCCGCTGTTCGCAGACCTCAATGGCGCACTTTACATAAATCTCGACCATGTCCCCGTCTTCAACAATACTTCTCACCCGGTCGCGGTCCTTTTTATAGGGGGAGATGAAAGCGGTGGAAACCATTATCCCCGCGTCGACAAACAGTTTGGCCACCTCGCCGATGCGCCTGATGTTCTCGGTCCGGTCTTCCGGTGAAAAGCCCAGATTGCTGTTCAAGCCGAATCGGATGTTGTCCCCATCCAGTACATAGGTATGGTATCCCGCCTCGAAAACCTTTTGTTCAACCGCGTTGGCAATGGTTGATTTCCCCGAACCGGAGAGGCCGGTATACCAGAGTATCACCCCCTTGTTGCGGTTCGCCTTTTCACGATCCTGCCGGTTCACCAACCCATGATGCCAGGTAATATTCTTGCTTTTGGGTTCACTCATACATGCACTCCCTCGCTCTATCAATTAGTAACGACTGATACTTGACCTCTTGTGGCCTTGCGCTGTCTCAAGAGCAGCGGTTTTATGCCGCTGATGAAAAAATTTCCCTAACGATTTCCTTTGCCTTTTCATATTGCGCATCACTCAATGACGGGGACCCGTCTTTATTGAAGTCAGGGCCTTCGTCGATGCTGTATATTCTTTCCCGCAGCGTAGACTGTCTGTGAATGCTCTCCGGGACGGGCGGCGCCACACCTATGGCCTTCTGTATGTCATCCGGGAATTTGCCCGGATCGGCAGTTTCATAAATAACCGCGAGCCGGTCATGGCGCCCGCCCAGAAATGTATCCAGTGTCCTCCAGCCCACGGCGCCATGGGGCTCAATGATGATGCGGAAGCGTTCGTACACCTCGCGCATCGCCTCATAGTGATCGGGATTGCTCACGCTCATCGAGTAGATATCGTTGCGCATGGCGATCAGGTCAGGCTGAACATCAATCACGCCTTCCTGCATGATCTTACCCCGCGCATCCCGTTTGTCATAGACGTGGCCGCCATACAGATCAGCCAGCCTGGCAAAATTGCTTGGATTGGAGACGATCATTGCGGAGGAGGGGGATTTTACTGACGGTCTCACCACATATTCACCAGTTTCCAGGAAGTGCGGAAATTCCCTGTTTTCATTGACCCCGCACACTATCTTTCCGATGGGCAGCCCCATCTCTTTGGCGATGACCGTCCCCATCATATCCCCGAAGTTTCCCGAGGGCACGCTGGCAATCAGCGGTTCTCCATAGCGTGCCACCCGCGAATAGGCAACATAGGGGTAGACCGCCTGAGGCAGGAGCCGGCCCAGGCTGATTGAATTAGCGGAGGTAAACCGCTCGGCATCCTTGAACACCGCACGGGCAAACGAC